>DASWDS010000179.1:0-12601 GCA_036395165.1 Anaeromyxobacteraceae bacterium
CCCCGCCTCGTACGGAGCCGCGAGGGACTTCGCCATGACGCCCTCGTGGCCGCGCCGCAGCGCGTCCTCCAGGAAGGCGAAGAAGAGCGCCGAGAGCGGGAGCTCCCGGCGGAGCGCTGCGGCGTCGAGCTTCCGGGCGAAGCGCCGCATCGTCACCTGGAACGGCTCGGGCGTCCGATCGGGTCGGAACGCGAGGGCCTCGCCGTCCAGGATGACGCTCCGCGCGGGCAGCGCCTGGACGGCCTCGACGATCTCGGGCACCGCCGGGGTCACGTCGCGCAACGCGCGAGAGAAGACGCGCACCTCGCTGCCGTCCTTGTGGACCTGCACCCGCGCGCCGTCGAGCTTGTGCTCGAGGGCAGCCTCGCCCAGCGACGCGAGGGCGTCGCCCACGTCGCCGGCGGGCTGCGCCAGCATGGGCTGGAGCGGGCTCATGAGGCGCAGGGGGAAGCGACGGAGCCCCGCGACGCCCTCCGCCAGCGCCGCCTCCGCCACCTGCCGCAGGTCGCCCGCGACCATGGCCGCGCGACGCACCTCGGCCACCGGCGCGCCCGACGCGCGCGCGACCGCCTCGACCATGACGCCCTCGAGGGCGCCCTGTCGCAGCTCGCCGAGCACCAGGCGGGCGAGCAGCTCCTGCTCGGCGCGCGTGCCGCGGGACAAGAGCGAGGCGAGGGCGCGGCGGCGATCGGCGGCCGAGCCGGCGCCGCGTGCGCCAGCGACGCGATCGAGCTCGGCGTCCACGTCCGTGAGCTCGAGGGTGGCGCGCTCGGCGGGGGTCGCGGTCACCATCGCCTCGCGCACGGCGGCGACGCCGATTCCGATCCGCCCCTGCCGCAGGTCGCCGGCGAGATAGCTCACACCGACGGCGACCTCGCGGGGGCCCATGCGGCGCAATGCCGCCGCGAGGAGCTCGACCTTGCGCAGCCGGCTCCTCGTGGCGGCGACCGCGCGCGACGTCTCGGCGAGATCGGCGAGCAGCATCCGTGCGACCTATAACGGGGGGTCATCGCCGGCGTTGGCGCCCGGTGTAGGCGATCCACCTCGTCCCACGTCCTCGGGAATGCCGTGGTGGAGGGGAGGGCCTAACCTGGAAGGAAGCGCCAGGAGGTACCCGCGTGGAGGAGAAAGATCGCAAGACGCTCGCGCGGCTCACCGTCGACCGCGCGATCCGCCTCCAGCGCTCCGTCCCGGACGCGCCGGCCGCGAACACGAGGAACGCCCGGGGCAAGGACGTCCTCTGCTCGCGCTGCGAGGGCGTCGTCTGCGACGGCGTCCGCGCGAGCCTCTATGCGGGCATGGTCCTGAAGTGCCCCGCGTGCGGCGAGCCGAACCGGGTGGGGAAGGCCGCCGCCGGCGCGCCCTGACGCAGCCCGCTCGCTCCTGCACGTCTCCCGCTGCTCGCCGGCCGGGGCGGCAGTGCCGGGTCGCGGCTGAATAGGGACGGCGTGTCCCACGTCCCTCGTCCATGAGCGCGACGACACGTCGGCGACCCAGGGCCCTCCTCCTCGACCACGACCCGGCGTGCAGCGTCCACCTCGGACGCGCGCTCCACGAGCGCGGCTTCGAGGTGCTCTCCGCAGCCGACGGGGCGCACGGGCTGACGCTCCTCGTCGACGAGCTGCTCGACCTCGACGTGCTGGTGCTCGACCTGGACCTGCCGGTTCGCGACGGCTGGTCCCTGCTGCACCTCGTCAGGGGCCGCGGCGGCGAGCGCGAGCTCGGCATCGTGGTGCTCGGGACGCAGCTGGACCGCGCGAGGCGCGCGCAGCTCCTCTTGCTGGGCGCCGACGCGGTGGTGGATCGGCGCGAGGGGACCGACGCCTCGGCGGGCGCCGTGGCCGACGTCGCGACGGCGCGCGCGCTCAGCGCATCAGCGGCTTGCGCATGAGGACGTGCGGCACGCCCTCCTCCAGGAAGACGCCGCCCTCCGTCACGTACCCGCGGTTCCGGTAGAACGGCTCGGCGGGGAGCTGCGCGTGCACGGTCACCTCCGTCGTCCCGCGCAGCGCGGCCATGCGCTCGAGCGCCTCCAGGACCGCGGCGCCGACGCCGTGCTTGCGCTCCGTCGCGACGACCGCCATCCGCCCGATCTGGCAGCTCCGGTTGTCGACGCGCACGACGCGGCCGGTCCCGACGCACCGCCCGTCGGCGGCGTAGACGACCACGTGGGCGGCGTTGAGGTCGTGCGCGTCGCGGTCGAGCGGGCGCGGCACGTTCTGCTCGACCTCGAACACGGCGCGCCGCACCTCCATGGCCGCTTCTCGGTCCTGGGGGGTCGACGCGAACCGAACGACGTAGTCCATCACGCGATCCTGACGCGAATGCGTGCCGATGTCGACAGCCTTGCCGGAGCGAGGCGCGCTGCGCAGGACATCGCCAGGGCGACCGGGCGTCCGCTCACCGCGTCAGGTACATGCCGTCGGCCGTGCCGAAGGCGATCTCGCGCCCGCCGTCGCCCTTGGCGTCCACGTACGAGACGCTGTTGATCGGGACGGCTCCCCAGAGCACGGGCGATCGCCACACCTCGGCGCCGCTCCTGGCGTCGACCGCGCGCAGGTATGGTCTCGTTCCGAGATAGGACCAGAAGTCGCCCACGCCGAGCACCAGGTTCTTGCGGCCGGAGCCGAGATCCTCGACGTGCAGGCTCTGCGCCGCCGCGCCGGCGGAGAAGCTCCCCGCAGGGTTCAGGGCCGAGTCGAAGCGGAGGACCGTGGCGGGGCCCGAGTACGACGAGGCGAGAACGTAGATCTCCGGCGTCCCGTCGCCGTCGCAGTCGGCGACGACGAGGTCGACGCCGCTCGAGCCGCTCGGGATCAGCCGCGATGCTGCCTCGACATAGCCAACCGCACCCGACACCTTCCGGTACACGACCACGCGGCCGCTGGCGAGCGCGACGATCTCGGCCGTCCCGTCGCCGTCCAGGTCCGCGGCGGAGACGTCCACGCCATTCGAGCCCAGCCCCGTGCTCTTCCAGATGAGCGCCTGGTGCTTGACGTCGAAGGCGTATACGTAACCGTCGGTCGTGACCGCGGCGAGGTCGGCGAACCCATCGCCGTTCAGGTCTGCGTGGGTCACCGCGGCACCCGCCGCGCTGAACCCGAGGGTGGTGGAGGTCCACTCCGACACGTTCGCCGAGAAGTCGTATGCGGCGAAGTAGCCGTCGTAGAGGTTGGACGTGGCGACGAGCACCTCGTCCACGCCGTCCTGGTCGTAGTCCGCCACGTCGACGGCAGCGCGCGTGTTCCAGTTGGAGCCGACCTCGGCGCTGGTCTGAACGAGGCCCGTGACGGGATCGAGCGCGACGAGGCGCATTCCGCCGTACCCGCTGTTCGTCTGGCCGACGCCGAAGAGCAGCCTGGTCGCTCCTCCGCCGAGATGCGCCAGCCGGCCACCGACGAAGGGGCCGTCGAGCTGGTTCGGGTCCTTGTTCGTCCACTCGACCGAGATGGCAGGGTTCAGCCCGGCGACCACGAGCGAGTCCGCGCCGCTGGACGACGCGCCGGACCCCCAGACGACCTCGTTGGCGCCATCGCCATCCACGTCGCCGACGCCGAGCGCAGAGACGCCGTGGTTCTGCGAGTCGATGGCCCACAGCGTGACGAGCGCGTTCGTGCCGGCGTCATAGCGGTAAGCAGTGACGTTGCCCCACTGTGCGTCGCCGACCAGGATCTCGGGCTTGCCATCCTTGTCGATGTCCGCGACGAGGAGCGCGTCGAAGTTGAACCCGGTCTTCTCCCACAAGGGTGACTTGAGGACGGCGTCGAAGCCGCGGATCGAAGCCCCGGAAGTCATCCCCACGATCTCGGCCACGCCGTCGCCGTCGAGATCGCCCACGTCGACCACCGCGCCGAAGCCGCCGGCGTAGGCCCACTCGTTCGCCTGCGTGATGCCGTCGAAGACGTATCCGCCGGAGGTGACGATCTCGAGCGCGGCGTCCTTGTCGACGTTGCCGACCGCGAGGGTGCCACCCATGTCGGCGAGCTGGGCCGTCTGCCATTTCACGGTGAGCGTCTTCGCGTCGAAGACCACCACCTTCGCGGAGGTGTCGTAGGCGTAGGTCGAGGAGCCGCCCAGACACACCAGCTCCAGGTTGCCGTCGAGGTCCACGTCCGCGATCTTGAGATCGCGGCACGAGAAGGCGCCGTTGCTCTTGTAGCGCGCCACCTCGCGGCGCGTGGCGCCGTCGAGCTCGACGAGGAGGTCGCCCGTCGCGAAGACGATCTCCTGCTTGCCGTCGCCATCGAGGTCGCGCGCGACCGCCGCCTGCACGGCCTCGCTGTCGCCGGGCGAGAAGGGATAGGCCCAGCGCTGGGCGTATCCCGTCCCGGAGCGCGCCAGCTCGAACAGGCCGCTGTGGCTGCTCGCGACCAGCATCTCGGCGCGCCCGTCGCCGTCGAGATCGGTGACCTGGAGCCCCGCGTGCCAGACCGGGATCTCGATCCCGGTCCTGTACAGGGGCAGCTCGCGCGCCGCGTCGTCCACGCGGATGGTCCCCGTGAGACGGCTCTTCGGCGAGCTCGAGAGCGTGATCCCGAAGTGGACGTCGATGGAACGATCGAACATCGGGAGCGCCGCGGTCCACGTGACGAGCCCACTCGGGTCCACTGCCATCCCGGCCGGCCCGTACTCGAGCACGAAGTCGCTGGGCGGCGCGCCGTCCGGGCTCGTCGCGGTGATCTGGAAGCTCACCTGCTGTCCGACGTCGACGTGGACCGGGGGCGAGCCGGACAGGACGATCGGCGGGATCGTGACGCTCGCCTGCGCCGTGCTCGAGCTGGAGCCGTCGGATGCCGTGGCGAGGACCGTGACGACGTCGCCGGCCGCGTTGGCGCCGCCCGGGAGGACGGCCGCAGTCTGGCCCGGGATCAGGACGCCGTTCCTCATCCACGCGTAGGAGATCTGGACCGGGTCGCCGTCGGGGTCCACCGCCTCCACGTGGGCCGTGACGTCGTCAGCGGGGCGCGGCGCGGCCGGGGTGAGCGTGACGCTCACGGTCGGGGGCCGGTTCGGGCGGGTGCCCGTGAAATCCATCGTCAAGACGAAGGATCGACCGCAGCCGCTCTCGATGGCGTTGATGTGCATCGAGAGGTTCTTCCCGGTGACGGAGCCGCTCCCGTCGCGGATCTCCGCCGAGACGGCCGCGCAGCCGGTGGCCGCGAACGGAGGGCACTTGACGGCGCCGATCCTGAAGGTGGAGGGCCCGGTCACCGTCGCCTTCGGCCCCGACCCGTCCTCGCAGAAGTTCGGGAGCTCGAGCAGGTTGACGCCCTCCTCGGTGATCTCGAGCGCGCCGGTGTACGACTCCGTCTGCCCGCTCGCCGTCACGACGGCCGTGACGTCCCAGATCCCGGCGAAGTTTGCCGCGTAGTTCTCGGGAAGCACGGAACCCGAACCGCTCCCGCCGCTGCAACCTGCCGAACCGCCGACGACGCACGCCAGGACGACGGCGAGCCTGTTGCTGGACATGGCCCCTCGCATACGGGCCATCCTCGCTCAGTGAAGACGCGACTGCCTTGTCCCGCGTCAACGGCACGCCGCCGGCTGGGCATGCGTCGGCCGCCGCGCCCCTCACCTCGCCGCGGCGCCACAGCGGTACGCGACGCCGTAGACCGTGAGCGCGTTCGGATCGTCGCGCTCCGAGGTCACCAGCACGTGCGTGGCGCGCCGGTCCGAGGCGAGGTTCAGCGCCTCCTTCCGCGCCCAGAACTGCTGCTGGTCGCGGGTGGTGCCCCACCCGCCGATGCCGACCCCCTGCACGCCGCCGAGCTTCTCGCATCGTGCGAGGTCGCCGGGGGCGACCGCGGACGCGTCTCCCACGAGCAGGACCTCGGGACGCCCGGACGGACGCAGGGTCGAGCAGCCGAGCAGGGCGGCGAGAGCGGCTGCCTGGGCCATCTTGCGCACGCAGTCATTCTGTCCGCCGGCGCACCTCGGCGCCACGGCGTGGTGTCGCTGCTCACGTCGAGTGTTGCCGGGCGGGGTGAGCCTGCATCGCCGGGACCGAGACCCGCACCCGCACCTCCGGTTTCACGCGGATCGCGCCGAGCATGGCCGAGTAGGGGCGGATGCCGAAGTCCGGCTGGCGGAGGACCACCTCCGTCTCGAGGCGCTCGGCCTTGCGCTGGACGGCGGCCGACACCTCGCGCGTCCTCCCCGTGAGCGTGAGCATGCCGCGCACCTCGAAGCCGTCGCCGCGCGCCGTGACCTGGGTCGAGGCGAAGCGGATCTCGGGGAAGCGCTCGGCCGAGAGGACGTCGCGCACGATCGTCGCCTCGATGCTTCGCCTGTCTCCAGCGCTGATCGCGTTCGGGAGGACGCGGCCCGATCGCAGCGCCGTCTCGACGCGCAGCGACCGCGCGTCGAACCGCGCCGTCACCGTCAGCGTCGCCGGATCGACCGAGATCTCGAACGCGGTGACCCGCAGGACGAGGTCGTGCGCGAGGGGCGACAGGAGCCCGTCGCGAAACGTCAGCACCTCGCAGCTCGCTTGCTCTGGGCCGAAGGTCGGGATGGCGAAGATGTAGCCCACCCGGCCGAGGTCGCCACCCGGCAGGAAGGGTTCCGCGGTCGATGGCGCAGCCAACCGCGGCCACCCGGTGGGGCTGCGGGATCGAGTGGCGAGCGCGGAAGCTGCGCTTATCCCCACTCCGGAGGTCCTTCTGCCCTCCGGAGGACGACATCATGTTCGCGACGACGATCCGGTACCCGCTCCCGACCGGCACCGACTGGGAGGTCTTCCGGCAACTCCTGGTCCGGCGCGCCTTCGACACCTACCGCTTCGTGCCCGGGCTCCGTTCGGTGGCGCTGGTGCTCTCGCCCGAGCGGGGTGAGGTCGGAGGCAACTTCGTGTGGGAGACCCAGGACGACGCCGAGGCGTTCCTCCGCTCGGACGCCTTCCGGGCCACCCTTGCGCAGCTCGGGGAGCCCAGCGTCCTCGAGCGCGGCGAGATCGGCGCCTACATCGAGGACGGCGACCTCCTCTTCCCTCCGGATTACGACGCGCGGACCGCCGGCAGCTCGGACGCTTCCGCCCAGCCGCTCGGCTCGTGATCGCGATCCGCGAGACGGCGGGCCGGCGGGGGCGTCGCGGTACTTGATGGCGACACCGGCCACGAGCTTGTGATCGCCACCGCGGGTCGGCACGAGGAAGTCCCGGGTGACGATGACAGCGTCGGCGCCGAGCTCGCACGCCTTCTGCCGGAGAACGTGCTCCGGCTCGACGAGGCTTCCGTAATACCCGTACAGCTCGGTACGAGCTCACCTGAGCTCACCTGCTCGGGCCCACACCACCGGCCGAGAGGGCCCCCAGGTGCAGCATCGGTTGATCTCGGCGGAGGCTCACCTTAACGACCCGAGACGGCTGGGGCGAAGTGAACGAAGCGGGTGCTCGCGCTGGGCTCGCTTCGCGGCAGGAGGGCCGGATCGGAAGCAGACATGACGACCTGCACAGTGGTGGAGGAACCGGAAGGCGAGCGGGTGGTCCTGAGATTTCACGGCGATTTCGACCGAGACGGCGCGTTGAAGTTGCAAGAGCGGATCGCGGCCTTGAAGAGGCCGGCCCTGCTCGACTTCACGGAAGTACACGACTTCGATGATCTCGCTGCCGCCATGCTGGCGCGCCTGGTCGTCGAGGATCACGACGGGCGCATCGCCCTGCGGGGCTTGTGCGAACACCAGTTCCGACTCTTCCACTATATCGGCATCGAGCTCGACCCGATCACCGGTCGCGCGCACCGCCGCTCATAGCTTGTAGCCCGGCAGATGCGAGTCCGGCAGGGGGCCAGCGCCACGCCTCCATCGCCTGAGCTTCGTCGCGCACGTCGTACACGGCGCGAGCGGCCTGGGACCGAGATGCGAAGGTGCCGAGCCCGTTCACCCCTATCGCGAGCATCCCCGTCAAGACGAGCGCCGGCGTGAGGAGCCGGCGCGGTGCGTCCGCTAGCGAGCCGAGCGCCAGGGCCAGGACGGGCGAGAGATCGGCCAGCAGCCGCGGCCCGTAGCACCAGCCGCCCCACCACGCGTGCCACTTCGCGTAGAGCAGGATCGTCGCCACGACCGAGACCCCGAGCATGGCGAGCAACGGGTCCCGCCGCGCGCCGCGCGCGAGCCCCGCGGCCGAGAGCACCGCCCACGGGACGAACGCCAGCAGGCCGCGCGTCGGCGAGAAGATGAGGGCGCGCAAACCCTCCCCGAGCGGCGTCGTGAACGCCGAGACCTCGGTGCCGTAACCGGTCGCGAAGGGCGATCCGAAGACGGACGCCTGATACGCTCCGAGCAGCGCCAGCGGCCCCGCAGCGCTGATGAGCGCGCGGCCGAGCGGACGAGGGCCTCGCAGCGCGATCGAGGCGAGAACGGCCGCCGCCACGAGCGCATTCGTGGGCCTCGCGACGACGGCGACGCCGCAGAAGGCCCCCGTGACGGCGTCGAAGCGCGGATCGTCCCGCGCGCGAAGTGCGCCCCACAGCGCGGCCGAGAGCGCGAGCACGCCTGGCCCGTGCTGCCAGAGCGCCTGCGAGGCCGTCGTCAGGACGGGCGAGCCCAGCGCATACAGCGCAGTGGCGGTGAGCGCGAGCCAGCGCGGCGCACCGAGGCGCAGCAGGGCGGCGAGCACGAAGCCGACGGAGATGGCGGCCAGGATCGCCGCGGCCAGCTTCTCCGTCTGCGGGAGCGCACCGGCACGACCGTCCCCCAGCGCCGCCGGGAGGTAGATCGGCGCTGCGAGCACCGCCGCCGCGACCGGGTACCGCGACCAGAGCCGCCCGTCCCGTTCGACGACCCAGTAGGGCACCGGGGAAGCGACGAGCCCGTCGAGCGAGAGCGAGCCGTGCCGGATGATGTTGTAGGGAAGGAGCGCCGCCCCGTGCGTATCGCCGGACGCGAGCACACGGTCGTTGGCGAGGAACACCGCCAGGGCGAGCGCCGCGGCAGCGACGGGCGCGCGCCGCCAGCCGATGAGCGCCGCCGACATGGCGAGCATGACCGCGCCGAGCGCCGCCGGGAGGTAGATGGCCGGTCGCTTCAACGCGAGCAGGGCTGCGCCTGCCGTGTAGAGCTGGCGCACGACGACGAGGGCCAGGAACACCGCTGCGACGAGGGCGAGGCGCGCCGCGATGGGCCGCCACGGAGTTGGAGCTGCGTCGGAGGGCATTCGGGGCTGCAGCATACGCGTTCGCCGTCGCCGACCAGAGCTCGTTGGCAGCGTCTGATTCGTGGCGGTAGAGCACGGGAATCGAACCCGCCTGCAGCGCCATTCAGCACCACACACCGGTTTTGAAGACCGGGCCCGGCACCAGCCTAGGACGCTCTACCGCGGTCGGGTGTACGGCCAGCGTGCGCGGCGGTCAAGAACGGTCGCGCCCGAGTCCACCGATCGTGACTTGCCCGGCGGCGCCGATGGCAAGCGTTCGCGCGCGGGCGCCGGTCCGACTCCGCCGAGCGCGAGGCTGGTCAGGTGTTCAGCGGGCGAGTGAGTGGCCCGCAGGGGGAGGATGAGCGCGCGACCAGGCGGCCTTATCTACTCAGGAGCAGACGAAGCGTGCAGGCCCGCAACTACATCGCGTTCGCGATTCCGTTCTTCCTGCTCCTCATCGGGGTCGAGGTGCTCGTGGCTCGCGCGCGCGGCCGGTCCGTGTACCGCGTCCAGGACGCGCTCGCCGACCTCGGCTGCGGCATCGGGCAGCAGATCGTCCTCGTCTTCGCGGGCGCCGCCATCCTCGCGGCCTACGCCGCGCTGTACGACCGGTTCCGTTTCGTCACCTTCGCGGAGGGGAGCGCTATCCCCTGGCTCATCTCCTTCGTCGTGGTCGACTTCGTCTACTACTGGTGGCACCGCCTCTCGCACGAGGTGAACTTCCTCTGGGCGGCGCACGCCGTTCACCATCAGTCCGAGGATTACAACCTCGCGGTCGCGCTGCGCCAGCCGGTGCTGACGAGCTTCACCTCGCTGCCGTTCTACTACGCGATGGCGTTCCTCGGCGTTCCGCCGCTCGTCTACGCCACGATGGTCGCCTTCTCGACGCTGTACCAGTTCTGGATCCACACCGAGCTCGTCGGGAAGCTCGGGTGGCTCGAGCTGGTCCTCAACACGCCCTCGCACCATCGCGTGCACCATGCGGTGAACCCGCAGTACCTCGACAAGAACTACGGCGCGATCCTCATCGTCTGGGACCGGCTCTTCGGCACCTTCGTCGAGGAGCGCGAGCCGGCCGTGTTCGGCACGACGAAGCCCATCGGCAGCTTCAACTCGGCCTGGGCCCAGGTGCAGACGTGGTTCGAGATCGCGGAGAAGGCGCGGCCGCTGCCGGCGTGGCGCGATCGCCTGCGGACGTGGATCGCGTCGCCGTCCTGGAACCCGCTCGGCCGGCCCGTGCCGACCGAGGCGGAGCTGCGCGCGCGCCCCAAGTACGGGGCGACGGTGCCCGCCGGGCTCCAGGCCTACGCGCTCGTGCAGTTCGCGCCCCTCATCGCCGCCACCTTCTTCATGCTCCTCTGGCAGTACACGGCGCCGCGCGGCCCGCTGCTCGTCGCGGCGCTGCTCGTCCTGTGGACGCTCCTCGCCCTCGGCGCGCTCATGGACGGGCGCCGGTGGGGGTTCCCGGCCGAGCTCGTGCGCCTCGCGGCGCTCGCGGCCACGCTCGTCGCCTGGCGTCCCCTCGGGCTCTCCACGCTCGGCGCCGCCGGCCTCGCGGTCGCGGTGGCCGCGGGATCGGCGGCGTGGCTCGTCCGGGCTCGCCGCTACGCGGGCGGCGCCGCGTCTTCGTCCGACAGCCGCGCCTTGGACGGCCGCGCCCCCGCCGCGGGCGGGGCGTGCTCGTCGCCGTAAGGCGCCATCCGCAGCATCAGCCGCTCGTGCGGCATCGCCGCGCGGAGCGCGCGCAGGTACTGCATCGGCGAGTAGAAGACGAAGTTCGAGACGCGGCTCGTGTACAGGCAGGCGTAGTCCTCGATCTGCTCCCCGAAGCGCGAGTTCTCGTTGCCTTCCTTGAAGGTGAGCCCCCAGTACCGGTTGAACCCGAGCTCCACCCATCGCTCGAGCTCCTCGACGCGCGCGTTCGCGTCGCGGAGCGCGCGGCGCAGGCGCTCCAGCTCGAGCTTCATCTCCCGCCGCTCGGCCTCGAGCTGCGAGCGCTCCGAGGGCAAGCGCGCCTCGCGCTCGAGCCGCCGCTCGAGGGCGTTGAGCCCGGTCTTGTGGACCGAGATCTCGTCATCGAGCCGCGTCCGCAGCTCCTCCAGGCGCGCCATCTCCTCCAGCGCCGGCGCGTTGCGCTCGAGCCAGGCGAGCTCGGGCTCGAGCTCCTGCACGATCATGCAGGTGCGCCAGAGCGAGCTCTTCCGCGACCGCAGGATATCGCCGTAGATGTGATCGCCGACGTAGAGCACGCGGTCGCCGCCGATGCCGCCGATGCGCTCGAACTCGGAGAGGCTCCCGCCCTGGTAGATGCGGCCGCGCTCGAGCGCGCGCGCCTCGCCGAGCACCTCGCCCTCCGGCCCGAGCTCGAGGATGGGGCGCTTCTCCGAGAACCAGCCCGGCTTCTGGGCGCCCGTGAGGATGACGTCGAAGTAGTTCTTCCAGCTCGGGTACTCGGGGAGGACGCCGTCGAGGACGAAGCTCATGACGTGCTCGGTGTAGTCGGAGAAGGAGTTCGTGAGCAGGAAGAGCTTCTTCCCGCCCGACCGCAGCTTGTGGAGCGCAGGCCCGAGCTCGAGGTCCTTCACGAGGAAGCGCGGCAGGTCCTTCTTCACGATCTCCTTGAGCGAGTTGTCCCGGTGCACCGTGTCGATCGACTCGCGGATGTCGTCGTAGAGCTTCGCGTACTCGATCTTCTCGCCGCGCCCCTCCAGGCACTCGATGATCTCCGCGAACAGGCACGCCTCGGGCAGCGCGAAGAGCGTGTCGATCCACGCGAAGCGCGGGAGCGAGAGGTGGATCTTCTCCTCGCGGTAGAGGCGCTTCACCTCGTCGAACGCGAGCTCGCGCTTGCCGTGATAGGCCCGGCCGCAGTGGTTGTGGCGGTCCATCTTGAAGATGTTGCCCTCCTGCTTGTCCACCACGAGGCCGCGGATCACGAACTCGGGGTCGTAGTGGAGCCCGCGGATCACCTCGGGGTAGCCCTGGTGCTCGGTCATCCGCGCCATCGTCAACTGGAACGCCAGCTCCTCCAGCTGCCGGAGGTGGTAGATGGCGAGCGTGTAGTCCATGTCGAAGCCGACGAGGTCGATCTTGTCCAGCCGCAGGTTGCGGTTGACGAAGATCTGGCGCGCGAAGGGGACCTCACGGTGCGGCACGCGCGGGCGCTCGAGCAGCGCCGTCACGCCGGGATCCGAGTAGCTGTGACCGGGGGGCTCGCCGGGCGCGGGGCGGGAGCTTCGATCGAGACGGCGCATCTCGATCGGAGATAACACGCGGATCCCCGCCCCACAATTCGGTGAATGGGCCCCGCCCCGCGAGCGGCATGCTGCTCGTGGCCGGGCGCCCGGACATTGACCGGAAGGGGACGCTCGGGCACGCTCGCGCCATGCCGCGCAGCACGACGTCGACGCGAGAGCTCGCAGCGAGGATGGCGGCGCTCGAGGACCGGGTGACGCGGCTCGAGCGCAA
>DASWDS010000180.1:0-1708 GCA_036395165.1 Anaeromyxobacteraceae bacterium
GCACCTTCACCGCGCCGTCCCTGGCGAGGAAGACGTTGTCCGGCTTGAGATCGCGGTGCAGCACGCCCGCCGCGTGCGCGTGCACCAGCGCGCGGGCCACCTCGGTGGCAACGTAGACCGCCTCGCGCGCTCCCATGCGGCCGCGGGCCAGCCGCGCCCCGAGCGTCTCGCCGTGCAGGAGCTCGAGGATGAGGTACGGGCCCGCGTCGCACGTCCCGAAGTCGTGCAGCGTGACGATGTTCGGGTGATTGAGCCGCGCCGCGGCCTCCGCCTCGCGACGCAAGCCGGCCACGTGGTCCGCCTGCAGCGCGCGCGTCGGGCGCAGCGCCTTGAAGGCGACCGACCGGTTCAGGTGGAGGTCTCGCGCCTCGTACACGACGCCGAAGCCGCCACGCCCGATCTCGCGCAGGAGCTCGAACCGTCCGACCGTCTGGCGAGGCTGCAGCCCGGCGTGCGGCGCGGCGGAGATCCCGACCGCCGGCGCGCGGGCGAGCTCCGCCAGGAGCCGGGAGAACGCGTCCGGAGACGTGGGGCCGGGCACCTCGGACGCGGCGTCGTGCGCGGGCTGCGCAGGGCCTTCCATGTTCCCTTTCGTGAACCGAGCGCAACATTCTAGTACGTGCTCGACTCTCGGTGCTCGCCGTGCCCTCCCGAGACGCCGGGCGTGGCATTCCGCTTGCTCCTCGACCGTGTGTCCGTCGCGCTTGTGACCGAGCCGTCCGCCGCCTACCATTCCCGCACCCTGCCGTCGGCCTCATCCTTCCGAGGTGACCGTGCCCGCCAAGATCAAGCCCGTTCTGCTCGTCGTCCTCGACGGTTGGGGCCTGCGCCAGGAGCGCGAGGCGAACGCCATCGCGATCGCCGGGACGCCCAACATGGACGCGCTCATGCGCGAGTATCCCTGGACCGCGGTGAAGACGAGCGGTCTCTCCGTCGGACTCCCCGAGGGGCAGATGGGGAACTCCGAGGTGGGCCACACCAACCTCGGCGCCGGGCGGATCGTCTACCAGGACCTCGTCCGCATCAACCGCGCCGTCGAGGACGGCTCCTTCTTCCGGAACCCGGTCCTGCTCGAGGCCATGCGCCGCGCGCGGCTGGGCACCGGGACGGTCCACTTGATGGGCCTCTTCTCCGACGGAGGCGTGCACAGCCACGTCGAGCACCTGCACGCGCTGCTCGAGCTGGCGCGGCGCGAGGGCGTGGCGAAGGCGTTCGTGCACGCCTTCCTCGACGGCCGGGACACCCCGCCGCGCAGCGGCCTCGGTCACGTGCGGGACTTCGAGAAGCGGGTCGCAGAGAAGGGGTACGGCCAGATCGCCACCATCATGGGCCGCTACTACGCGATGGACCGCGACAAGCGCTGGGATCGCGTCGCCCTGGCGTACGCGGCGATGGTCCGCGGCGACGGGTTCCGGAGCGCGAGCCCCGCGCGCGCGGTCGAGGAGGCATACCAGCGGGGGGAGAACGACGAGTTCGTGAAGCCCACCGTCATCGTCGGTGGCGGCGGCGAGCCGCGGGCGCGCGTGCGCGACGGGGACGCGGTCGTGTTCTTCAACTTCCGCGCCGACCGCGCGCGCGAGATCACGCGCGCCTTCGCGGAGGAAGGCTTCAAGGAGTTCGACCCGAGCCCCCGCCCCCGGCTCGCGTACTACGCGTGCATGACCGAGTACGACAAGACGTTCGCCCTGCCGGTCGCGTACACCCCGGA
>DASWDS010000181.1:0-2318 GCA_036395165.1 Anaeromyxobacteraceae bacterium
CAAGCCTGCGGCCGCGGAGCCCGCTCCCGCGAAGAAGGCGCGCGGCTAGCACGGGGAGCGACCGCTCGCTTCCGGAGCCAGCAGTCTGGCCCTCGCGGCTCGTGGGCGAGCCGCGCTCGCGACCGCGCCAGCCTTGGTTTCCCGCGCGGTCGGCTTCCCGGTACACTCCGCGCATGTCTCGACACCCGACGGTGCTCGTCGTCGACGACGACCCGAGCATCCGCCAGACCATGGAAGCCATTGTCCGCTCGGCGGGGATGAACCCGCTCACCGCAGCGAGCGGCGAGGAGGGCCTCCAGGTGCTGCGCCGGCATTCGGTGGACGTCATCCTGCTCGACGTCCAGCTCCCCGGGATGGGCGGGCTCGACGTCCTCCGGCAGGTCCGCGAGACGAACCCGGACGTGGGCGTGATCATGGTCTCCGTCGTGAAGGAGATCCCGATCGCGGTCGAGGCCATCAAGCTCGGCGCGCTCGACTACGTCACGAAGGACTTCTCTCCGAGCGAGCTGTCGGCGCGGGTCTCGAAGTCGCTCGAGCAGCTCCGCGCCGCGCGCGAGCTCGCCTGGTTGCGCGAGGAGGTCGCCGCACGCGGCAACAAGCCCATGATCGTCGGCCGCTCGTCGGCGATGTCCGCCGTGGTCGGCGTCGCCGACAAGGTGGCGGCGAAGCCGGTGACGGTCCTCATCACGGGCGAGAGCGGCACGGGCAAGGAGGTGCTGGCGCGCTACATCCACCAGCGCTCCGAGCGCGCGCACGGCCCGTTCGTGGCGGTGAACCTTCCGGCCATCCCGGGCGAGCTCGTCGAGAGCACGCTCTTCGGCCACGAGAAGGGCTCCTTCACCGGCGCGACGCGGCAGACCTACGGGAAGTTCGAGCTGGCGAACGGCGGCACGCTCTTCCTCGACGAGATCGGCGAGCTCAAGCTCGACCTCCAGGCGAAGCTCCTGCGCGCGCTCCAGGAGCGTGAGATCGAGCGCGTGGGCGGGGCGCGCCCCATCCCCATCGACGTCCGGGTCATCGCCGCCACCAACCGGCAGCTCGACAAGCTCATCGCTGAGGGCCGCTTTCGCGAGGATCTCTACTGGCGACTCAAGGTGGTGCCGGTGGAGCTGCCCGCGCTCCGCGCGCGGCGCGAGGACATCCGCGAGCTGGCGCAGCACTTCATCACGCGGTTCGCCGCGTCCTATGGGCGGCCGCCGCAGACGCTGACCGACGGCGCGGTGGCGCTCCTCGAGAACTACACCTGGCCCGGCAACATCCGCGAGCTCGAGAACCTGGTCGAGCGGCTCGTCGTCGTCTGCGACGAGTCCGTCGTGGACGAGACGGAGCTGCCCCTCGAGATCACCGTCAACGCGGGGCTCGCCCGCGAGGCCGAGCGCGAGTCGACCTACAACGCCGCCATGTCGGCGTTCGAGAAGGGCTACCTGCGCAAGGTGCTCGCGCAGATGGGCTGGAACCGGCGGCGCGCCGCCGAGCAGCTCGGGATCGGTTACTCCACGCTCAAGGCCAAGCTGAAGCTGCACGGCATCGGCAAGATCGCCGACGGCGAGAACGAGGAAGACTAGGCGCTCCGCAGGGGCGCCGGCGCCGGCGGCGCGGTCGGCTCGATGCGCGGCAGCGAGATCCGGAATGTCGCGCCCTGCCCGGGCGCGCTCTCGGCCACCACGCGCCCGCCGTGCGCGTCCACGATCCGCTTCACGTTGGGGAGGCCCATGCCGATGTGGGCGCCGGTGCGCTTCGTCGACGCGAACGCGTCGAAGATGGTGGGGAGCCGCGCGGGCTCGATCCCCTGACCGCGATCCACCACCGCGAGGTGCGCCTCGCCCTCCCCCGCGCCGACCGCGATCCGCACCTCGCCGCCGCGCGGCGTCGCCTCGACGGCGTTCGAGACGAGGTTCAGCGCCGCGCGCTCGAGCAGGTAGCGATCGGCCTGCACCCAGGCGCCGCCGCCGGAGCGCTCGAGCGCGAGCCGGATGCCCAGCTTCTCGGCGTGGCCGGCGGCGCTCCGCGACACGCTCTCCGCGAACGCGTCCAGGTCGAGCGGCAGGAGATCGACTGCGCGGACGTCGCGCGAGAGGTCGGCGAAGTCGGCGACGAACTTGCGCAGGGTCGCCACCTCGGCGCGCAGGTTGTCGCGGATGCGCGGCATGAAGCCCGCGTCGCCCGTCTCGGCCAGGCCCGCCGTCTGCTGCAGGATCGCGACGCGGTGGCCGAGGTCGTGGGTGATCCCCGCCGCGATGCGCCCGGCGGTGCGCCAGCGCTCCTCCACCTCCAGCTCCGCCAGCACGCGCTGCGACTGGCGCACGCCGACGTAGAGC
>DASWDS010000182.1:0-3939 GCA_036395165.1 Anaeromyxobacteraceae bacterium
CCGCTTCGCGCCGGTCCGGCCCTCGCCGACCCGCGCGAGGAGCGCCTCGATCGCCTCGGCGCGCGCCCGGAACGGATCCGGGGCGCCGTCGGGCAGCTTCTTCGTCCGCGTCCCCTTGTCGTAGAGCGAGCACGCGCCGCCCCAGGTGAAGGCCTGGTGCTGGCCGTCCACCACGGTGCGGAGGCGGTCGATCCGGCAGGCGTTGCCGCTCCCGCCGCAGCCCTGGCTCGACTTGCAGACGAACACGTCCTTGCGCTCGACGCGGGCGGCGAGGAAGCGCGCCGGGTCGAGCCGCTCGCCGCCGGGGACGCCCCCCAGGGGGCCCCGAGAATTGAGCGCGGCTTCGCCGCCGGTACGGATCTCGAGCGCGTCCCGCGCGAGGAGCGCGATGCCGAACGCGCCGACCGTCCCGGGCGAGGGCGGCACCACCACCTCCGCCCCGGTCTGGCGCGCGACGGCGGCGGCAAGAGCGTCGGCGCTGAACGGCATCCCCTGGCAGAAGACGACCTCGCCCACCGAGCGCGCGCCCTTCACGCGGTTCAGGTAGTTCTGGATCACCGACTCGTACAGGCCGGCCACGACGTGGCGCCGGTCGGCGCCCGCCGCGGCGGCCTCGTCGAGGATCTCGGCCATGAACACGGCGCAGTGCTGCCCCAGCGCGATGCAGCCGTCGGAGGCGATCGCCTCGCGCCCGAGCGCCGCCGCGTCGAGCCCCCCGAGCCGCCGCCCCTGCTCCTCGATGAAGGAGCCCGTGCCGGCGCTGCACGCCTCGTTCATGGCGGCGTCCACGACGCGGCCCGACTCGAGGCGGATGTACTTCGCGTCCTGGCCGCCGATCTCGAAGATGGTGTCGACGCGCGGGTCGTAGGCGCGCGCGCCCTCGGCGTGCGCCGCGATCTCGTTCAGGACGTGGACGCGATCGGCGCCGTAGCAGGTCGCCATGAGCGACCCCACGATCTCGCGTCCGCTGCCGGTGACGCCGACGCCGGCGATGGGCCGGCCGCCGCAGGGGCCCTTGCCGAGCTCGGCCACGAGCGTCTGCGCGGCGCCGACGGGATCGCCGCCGGTGCGGACGTACGCCTCCCACGCGGGAGCGCGGCCCTCGGCGTCGAGCGCCACCGCCTTCGACCCGGTGGACCCGATGTCGAGCCCGAGCACGATCGCCCCCGTGCCTTCCGCCACGCCGGCCGCGCGCGTGAGCCGCCGCACCTTGCCGAGGGCGTCGGAGAGGGGAGGGAGGCGCTCCAGCGTGGCGTGCTCCACCGCCCGGAAGAGCCGGTCGAGCGGCGTCGGGGCCGCGGGCCGCTCGGCGGCGAGGAGCGCGCACCCGAGCGCGTCGAGGAAGAGCGCGTCTTCGCCGTGCTCGCGCAGCGTCATCCCGCGCCGCGCCAGCCACGCGCCGAACTGGTCGCGGACGCGCCGCGAGCGCGCCACGCCGCCGGCCAGCACGACCTGGCGAGGCCCGGTCGCCTTCACCAGCACCTGCACGTTCTCGCAGATGGCGTCGAAGAGGCCCGCCAGGATGCGCGCCCTGTCCTCGCCCTTGTTGGCGAGGTGGGTCATGTCCGTCTTGAGGATGACCGGGCAGCGGCCGGAGAGGGGCGCCGCCTCGGCGCCCACCGCGAGGTCGTCCGCCTCCTCGGGCGTGAGCCCGAAGCGCTCGACGAGCTGGCGCAGGAAGTTGCCGGTGCCCTGCGAGCAGCGCGGGTTCTCCTTGTACGACTCGGCGCCGTCCTCGCCGAGGACGAGCACCGAGAAGCCGTGCGCGCCGACGTCGATGACGAGGGCGGGCCCGTCGCCGTAGAGGAACCGGTGGCCCGCGATGCGGGCCTGCTTCCCGGGAATGCGCTCGAGGGCGAGCTGGCGGCCGAGGCGGCCCGTCGCGCAGGCGCCGGCGGCGTCGTCCCAGCCCCAGGAGTGGAGGACGTCGCGGAGCGCCACGGCGGGCTCCTTCTGGTGATCGACCCGCGCGCGGCGCACGCACGAGAAGGTGCCGCCGTCGCGGACGATCTCGACGACCTTGGCGGTCTCGGCGCCGACGTCCAACCCGATGAAGCGTGACATGGGGCGGCACTCTCGCCTGGAAGCGACGCCCGCCGCCCCCCTCCAAGGGGTCAAGCGGGCGCTTGCCTCGACGGGGCGGCCGCTCAATTCATGCGTGGCGCCCGGGTGCGGGGCCGTCGTCCCGGACGCGCTCGACGAGGCCCTCGCGCTCGGCCATGCGCGCCAGCCGGCGCTTGAGCCTCTCGAAGCGCTTCGCGAGCGTGGAGGCGGTGACCGTCCGGCCCTCGCCCGAGAGCACGTCGGCGATCTCGGCCCACGAGAGGCGCTGATCGACCCTGAGCACGAGCAGCGACCGATCCTCGGGCGAGAGCGCCTGCCGCAGCCGCTCCACGGCGCTCTGGCGCCTGTCGGCCGACACGAAGGAGCTCGTCCGGACCTCGTCGGCGAGGGCGGAGATCTCGGTGGTGGCGAGGCGGCGGACGCGCCGGCGCCACGCCTCGTTCCGGATGCTCATCGCGGCGTGGACGGCCACCCGCATGGTCCAGGTGCGCAGGCTCGAGTCGCCGCGGAACGCGGGGAGCCCCTTCCACAGCGCCTCGGCCACGTGCGAGAACGCGTCCGCCGCGTCGGCCTCGTCGCGCAGGAGGGCGCGCAGGTAGCGCAGCACGTCGGGCCCGAGGCCGCGGATCGCCACCTCGGCGGCAGCGGCCGTATCGCCTGCCGCGACGAGCGCCCGGACGCGTCGTTCGAGGTCCACCGCCACGACGTAACGCCGGAGCGGCGGCTACGCTCCCTCCATCTCCGCGACCGGCTCCGACACCCTCCGGATCTGGGCCGGCACCGGCGCGTTCCAGACCTGCGCGAGGAAGCTCACGACGATGGCGAGGCAGAGCGCGAAGAAGGCGACGTCGCGAACGGTCGTCAGCCTGGCGCGGCCCGTGAAGAGCGGCGCACCGTTCGGGTGGGTGGTGTGGGTCATGACCTTCCTCCTTCCGTGGGCGGCAGAGCACGCTGCGCCATCCGAGAGATGGACGGCGCGAAAGGCCGTTCATGACGTGCGAGGAGCCGCCTCGCCCGGCGGGGAAACGGGAAGGGAGGGAGCCCGGACGCTCGCTACGGTATCGGTATCGGCCTCGGCCACGGCACGAGCGCCGGCGTGGTCCGCATCCGCTCCCCCCACGCGGGATGGCGCGAGAGCATGCGGCGGTCCATCCACGGGACGCTGACGAGCACGAAGAGGGCCGTGATCGAGAGCGGTCCGACGAACGTCCACGCCCAGCCACGGTTCGCGGCCACGCCGAACGCGTACAGGCCCCACCAGAACAGGATCTCGCCGAAGTAGTTCGGGTGGCGCGACAGGCCCCAGAGCCCGGTGTCGAGGACGGCGGCGGGATCGCGGCGCTTGCGCAGGAAGGCGCGCAGCTGGCGATCGGCCGTCGCCTCGATCGCGATCGCGATCGCCGCGATCGCGGCCCCCACCGCGTCGAGGGGTCCGAGCGGACGGCCGGGCGTCGCGACCGCCGCGTACAGCGGCAGGAGCCCGAGGAAGACCCAGACCGTCGGCATGAGGTGGATCGAGACGAAGCTCGCCGGCCAGTAGGCGCGCCCGGTGCGGCTCCGGATCTCCACGTACCTGAAATCCTCGTCCCCGAGCCCCCGCCAGCGCGCGACCCAGTTGCCGGTGAGCCGCGCGCCCCAGGCGCAGACGAGCAGGACGACTGCGACCTGCCGCAGGCGAACCGCCGCGTCGCCGCCCGGCGTCGCCGCCCAGAAGAGCGCGATGGGGATGGGCGCGACGCTCCAGTACGCGTCGTACGTGCTCGAGTTGTCGAGGGCGACGCTGAAGGCGAAGACGACCGCCGTCGCGACGAGGTCGGCGGCGGCGGCGACCAGGACCGGGTGGCCCCCGCGCAGCGCCCACCCGACCCCGAGGGC
>DASWDS010000183.1:0-4482 GCA_036395165.1 Anaeromyxobacteraceae bacterium
GGCCGAGCCGCCGCCCGGCTCCCCGCCGTCCACGCGGCCGTCAGCCGAGGCCTTCTCGTCGCTCCTCCGCGCCATCACGTGAAGGTTGGCCACGTCGTCCCGGCTCCGCGAGCGCGGCCGTCGGACCGTCCGGTTACGATCCAGGCATGCCTCGAACCGTGAGCGGCCTGGCCCCGCGCGCCCGCGCCGGCGGCTCGCCGGGCGGCGCCCGGGCAGGCACCGCGGACCTGCCGCTCCACGGCGGCACGGTCCCGCCGTGGCTCCGCGACCGGATGGCCCGGCTCGGGCGCGTCCTGGTGGAGGCGATCGTGCTCGAGTACGGCCGCCAGGAGCTGGTGCGGCGCCTGGCCCATCCCTTCTGGTTCCAGTCGCTGGGCTGCCTCATGGGCATGGACTGGCACTCGTCCGGGATCACGACCTCCGTGCTCGGCGCGCTCAAGCGCGGGCTCGAGCCCGTCGAGTGGGAGCTCGGCGTTCACGTGTGCGGGGGACGAGGCCGCCACTCGCGCCGGACGCCCGGCGAGCTCTCGGCCGTCGGCGAGCGGACCGGCCTCGACGGCCCGGCGCTCGCGGACACGAGCCGCCTCGTCGCCAAGGTGGACACCGCCGCCGTACAGGATGGGTACGACCTCTACCTGCACGCCTTCGTCGTCACCGACGATGGCGCCTGGGCGGTCGTGCAGCAGGGGATGAACACCGGGACCCGCCGCGCCCGGCGGTACCACTGGCTCTCCGAGGGCGTCACGAGCTTCGTCGACGCGCCGCACGCCGCGATCGAGGGGACGCCCGGCGGCGCGATCGTGAACCTCACCGACCACCGTGCGGCGGCGGCGAGGCGGGCTCAGGTGGAGCTCGTCGCGGCGGGGCCGGATCGCGTGGTCGCCGAGGTGACGCGCCTGCGCGACGCGCCGATCCCGGCGCTCGACCTCCCCGGCCACCACGACGTCAGGCCGACGGACGTGCTCCTGCGGCGGCTGCACGGCGCGATGGCGGCCACCGAGGCGCGCGGGCCGAGGGACTTCCAGGAGCTGCTGCTCGTCCCCGGGGTGGGCGCGCGCACCGTGCTCGCCCTCGCGCTGGCGGCCGAGGTCATCCACGGCGCGCCCTGCCGGTTCAGCGACCCCGCGCGGTTCTCGCTCGCGCACGGCGGCAAGGACGGGCATCCTTTCCCGGTCCCGCTGCGGGTCTACGATCGGACGCTGCACGTGCTCCGGCAGGCGGTGGATCGCGCCCGGCTCGGGAAGGACGACCGCCTCGCGGCCATCCGCCAGCTCGACGCCGAGGCGCGCCGCCTCGAGGCCGCCGCGTCGGGTGAGGGACTCGAGCGGTTCATGGAGCGGGAGCGGGAGGAGAGCTCGAGGTACGGGGGGAAGAGCGTGTTCGGGAGCGCGACCCCGAGCGCGGCCCCGACTCCGAGCGCGACGCCGACCTCAGCCCAGCTCCGCCTCTTCCGCTAGCGGCGTGGCGAGCGCGATCGCGACGAGCTCCCGGACGTTGCGCGGACACTCGATCCCGTCCGCGCTCCCGACCCATCGCGCCTCCGTCCACTCGTCGCAGGCGGCGAGCTCGCGCGTCGCGACGTCGGCCACGAAGGCGAAGTTCATGTGCAGACCCTTCGAGCCCGCCTGGTGCTCCTCGTAGCCGATGAGCCCAGGCGGCGTCCCGTCCACGCCGAGCCCGGCCGGGAAGCGGCCCTCGAGCCCGGTCTCCTCGCGCAGCTCGCGGCGAGCGGCCCCGAGCGGCGTCTCGCCGCGCTCGATCTCGCCGCCCACCGGGAGCCACGTCCCGAGGCGCCGGTGCCGGACGAGCAGGATCTCGCCGCCATGACGGCAGAAGACGGCGACGGAGAAGGCGCGGCGCTCGATGGTCATGCGAAGAGGTCCCGGACCGTGAGGACCACGAAGGCGAGGGTCAGCACGATCATGATGATCGTCGTCGCCCACGCCACCCCGTTGAAGAAGCGGCCGTTGCGCCAGGCCCCCATGAGCTTCTCCCGGTTGATGAGGAGCAGCATGAACACGAGGATGAAGGGCAGGAGGACGCCGTTCACGATCTGCGAGACGAGCATGATCCGCACGAGCGGCAGCCGGGGGACGAGCACCACCAGCGCGCCCACGACCAGGATCGACGAGTAGAGCCAGTAGAACTGCCTCGCCTCGCCGTACTTGCGGTCGATGCCCGACTCCCATCCGAACGCCTCGCACACGTAGTACGCGGTCGAGAGGGGCAGGATCGCGGCGGCGAAGAACGAGGCGTTGAAGAGCCCGAACGCGAAGAGCCACGACGCGTGCTTGCCCGCGAGCGGCGCCAGGGCCAGCGCGGCCTGGTCGGCGGTCTCGACCTTCACGCCCGCCTGGAAGAGCGTCGCCGCGCACGCGACCACGATCGCGAACGCGACGAGGTCGGTCACGAGGCAGCCCGCGACGACGTCGAGCCGCGAGTAGCGGTAGTGCTCGAGCTTGACGCCCTTCTCGACCACCGCGGACTGCAGATAGAACTGCATCCAGGGCGCGATGGTGGTCCCCACCATCCCGATGAGCATGCCCACGTAGCCCGCGTCCCACCGGAGCTGCGGCACGAAGCTCGCGCGCGCGACCTCGCCCCAGTCCGGGTGCGAGAAGGCGAGGCTCACGGGATAGGCGACGTAGAAGAGGCACGCGATGAGGAAGAACTTCTCGACCGTCTCGTACGTGCCCTTCAGGACGAGGAGCCACACCGCGAGCGCCGCCAGCGGGACCGAGACCAGGATCGGGACGTGGAAGATCTGGAGGCTCGCCGCGACGCCGGCGAACTCGGCGATGACGTTCCCGAGGTTCGCGACGATGAGCGCGAGCGACACCCAGAAGGTGACCTTCACGCCGAAGCTCTCGCGGATGAGGTCGGCGAGCCCCTTCCCCGTGACGACGCCCATGCGCGCGCACATCTCCTGGATGACGATGAGCGCGACGGTGATGGGGAGGAGCGTCCAGAGCAGCCCGTAGCCGTAGTTCGAGCCGGCGACGGAGTAGGTCGTGATGCCGCCCGCGTCATTGTCCACGCTGGCGGTGATGAGGCCCGGTCCGAGGACGGCCAGGAACAGGACGATGTTGCGCCAGCGGGCGCGGCGCGGCGGCGCGACCTCGACGGCGTCGGTCTCAGCGGGCATCGAGGACCTCGGCCAGGATGTCGTCCACCGTCACCATCCCGAGGAGCACGCCCAGCTCGTCCACCACCGGCACGGAGACGAGGTTGTACTTCGAGGCGGCTGCGGCGATGTCGCGCAGCGCGGCGTCGGGCTCGACGGACGCGGGCGCCTCGCGGGCGATGCGCTCGAGCGGCACCGACGCGTCCGCCAGGACGAGGTCGCGGAGCGTGCACATCCCCTTCAGCACGCCCGCCTCGTCCGTGAGGAAGATCTCGTAGAAGAGCGGGAGCTCGTCGGCGCGCCGGCGCACCTCGGCGAGCGCGTCCGCCACCGTGTCCTTCGGGCGGAGCTGGACGCGATCGGGCGTCATGAGCCCGCCTGCGGAGTCGCGCGAGTACCCGAGCAGCTGCCGGACCTCACGCGCCTCCGGGTGCTCCATGGCGTCGAGGAGCTCCTGGCGCGCCTCGCTGGGCAGCTCGCCGAGGACGTCGGCGGCCTCGTCGGGCGCCATCTCCTCGAGGATGTCGGCCGCCTTCTCGGGCGGGACGTCCTCGAGCAGCTGCGCCGTCATCTCCGGAGGCGCCTCCTCGAGGGCGTCGGCCGCCGTCTCCACGTCGAGCCGCTGCAAGAGCGCGGCGCGCTGGTCGCGATCGAGGTCCTCCATGATCTCCGCCAGGTCGGCGGGGTGCATCTGCGCGAGGGCGCGCTGCGCCACCTCGAGGCGCACCTTGCCGGGCGCGCGGTCGAGCGGCTGGACGAGCTTCCACGACAGGAGGTGGTCCGAGGAGAGGTAGTGCGCGCGCGGACGCAGGGTCGAGACCGCGCCGTCGACGACGCGCTCCCAGCCCATCCTGCGCACGAGGCCGCGGAAGCCGACGTCCACGTGGGCAATCCGGAGCTGGCCCTTCACGTCGAGGAAGTGGAGGTCGTTCACCCGGACGAGCTTCGCGTCCTCGACGTCCACGATCTGGCGGTCGAGCAGGTCCTCCGCGAGTCGAAGGCGATCGGACGGCGCTGCCGCCGGTGGCGGCTCGGGCGTCGCGCCCGGCCTGAGGCGCAGCGCGCGGCGGCCGAGGTCCTCGACCGCGCTCCAGGGCACCTGGAGCCGGCGGCCGCGGCCGGCGCGGACGACGAGGCTCTCGACGGGCGGGTAGGGCTCGCCGGTCGCCGCGACGAGGTCCGCGAGGCGCCCGATCGGCTGGCCGTCGGACGCCAGCACGCGCCGCCCGAGCAGGCTCGAGAAGTAGAGGAAGCGAGGGTCGTTCGGGTTCTGCGCGGGCGTCGTGGCGGCCATGCTTCCCTCCCGTGCCTGTCAGAGAGAGTGCGCGTGCACGCGGGCGCCGGCCACCGCCGTCGAG
>DASWDS010000184.1:0-11317 GCA_036395165.1 Anaeromyxobacteraceae bacterium
CGACCACACGACCTGCTCGCCGCCCGGCTCGGGGCGCTCCGTGATCTGCCAGAGATCCCGCATCTGCTTCCCGCCGTTCACGAGCTTCATGTCGCGGTAGTTGAAGCGGTGCGCGAGCGGGCGGGCGCGCGCCGGGCTCGCCCAGAGGAGGATCTCGGTCGAGTGCGTGAAGAAGCGGCACGAGAGGTTCGGCGACGCGTTCGGCTTGTACCAGGTGACGGTGTTGAGGAGGTGGAAGCCCAGCTCCTGCATCGCGTAGCCGACGGAGAAGATGACGTGCTGGGTGCCCGAGACCCAGATCGTCCCCGACGGCTTCAGCACGCGCCGGCACGCCTCGAGCCAGCGCGCCTGGAACGCGTGGTCCTGCGCGATGCCGCCGGAGCGGTCCCACGCGCCCTTGTCCACGCTGGCGCGGCGACCGCTGCGGCACGTCGTGCCGCCGTTCGAGAGGTGGTATGGCGGGTCGGCGAAGACGAGGTCGACCGAGCCGGGAGGCAGGCGCTCGAGCGTCTCGATGCAGTCGGCCTGGACGAGCGCCCAGGACGCCTCGCGGTCGGCGGTGCCGGGGAGGAGGTCCCAGTCGTGGAGATCGAGTCGTCGCGCCATGACGATCGGTATGCGGCGATATCGGATCGCCGTCAAAAAAACGTCCGCCCCGCCGCTTGCCGGGCGCCGTGATCCTGCGCGCCGTTTTCGGCTATCTTGTCGCCCTTTCTGGAGGGGACCCCGATGGCGAACAGCGCACCCAGCACCTTCTCCCTCTGGCTCGACGAGGCGCTCTCGGGCTGGATCCTCCCCGTCGCCGGCCTCGCCGCCGTCGCGGTCGTCGGGCTCCTCTACATGGCGGGCGTCGCGAGCGAGGACGCCACCGCGACCGTGATCGTGGCGGCGGTGAGCCTCGGGGTGGCGCTCTTCATCGCGCGACCCGGTCTCGACCGGGGACGGGACGTGGGGAGCCGGGCCATTGCGATCGCCGCCGCGGTAGCGGCGCTCGTCTCGACGGCGCTCCCGGCGCTCCGCACCGTCCGCCCGGGCGAGCCGGTGTTCACCGGCGAGGTGGGGCAGGTGGACGACACGATCGCGATCCCGGAGGGCTTCTCGGGCCCGGTGCGCCTCCTCGTCTCGGGGAAGCTCGCGGAGCGCGGCGAGCCGTCGGTGACGTTCAGCATCGCGGGCACGAAGGAGGCGGTCGATGGGAAGCTCGAGCGCACGTTCGGCTACGCGCGCGTGGGCCGCGGCGGGCGCGCCCGCGTCGCGCACGATCACACCGCCGATTTCTACCCCGCGCAGATCCCCGCCGGCGCCCGCGAGCTGAAGCTCGAGCGCCTGCAGGGGCAGCTCGGGAGCCGGCTGCGCGTCGCGGTCTACACGGAGCCGATCCCGGTGGCGGGCGGACCATGGGTGCTCGCGGCGGTGGCCCTCCTCCTCGCGTGCCTCGCGGATGCGCGCCTCGGGATGAAGAACAACCTCTCCGTCGCGGCGGGCATGGCGGTGGCGTTCGGCCTCCTCGTCACCTACAACGCGACCCCGGCTGCGGCGGTCGGGCCCACGGTGGGCGGCGTCGTCCTGGGCGCGCTCGTCGGGTCGCTCGCGGGCTGGATCGTCGGGGCCATCGTCCGCCGCCTGGTCCCACCCGCGAAGAAGCGCGCCGCGTCGCGCTCCGACGGCGCCGCAGCGGCGTGACGCCTATGCTGTGGTCGTGGCGGCAGCGCTCGACAGCGCGTTCGTGAAGCAGGCCGCGCTCGGCGCGGGGTTCCACAAGGCCGGCATCGCGCGCGCGGGGCCCCTCGACCCGTCGGCGCTGGACCGTATGCTCGCCCGCGGCGCCGAGGCGGACATGGTGTGGCTGCGGACCCAGCGCGCCGAGCGGCTCGACCCGGCGCGCCTCCTCGCCGGCGCGCGCAGCGTCGTCGCCCTCGCGCTCTCGTACCTGGAACGGGACCTCGACGCCGAGCCAGCCGAGGCGCGCGTCGCGCGATACGCGCGCGGCCGCGACTACCACGCGGTCATGAATCGGAAGCTCAAGGACCTCGTCGCGCGGCTCCACGAGCGCGACCCCGAGGCCCGCACGTTCGCGAGCGCCGACGTGGCGCCCGTGATGGAGAAGGCGTGGGCGGAGCGCGCGGGGCTGGGCTGGGTCGGCAAGAACGGCTGCCTCATCACGACGGACCTGGGGAGCTGGGTGCTCCTCGCGACGGTCATCGTCGATCGCGACCTCGCGCCCGACGCGCCGCACCCCGAGCGCTGCGGGTCGTGCACCGCCTGTCTCCACGCCTGCCCGACCGGCGCCATCGTCGCCCCCGGCTTCGTGGACGCGCGGCGCTGCATCTCGTTCCACACCATCGAGCGGCGGGGGTCCATCCCCCCGGAGATCGCCGAGCGGCTCGGGCCGTGGGCGTTCGGGTGCGACGACTGCCAGACCGTCTGCCCGTGGAACCGCGGCGCCGAAGCGCGCTGCGCCCCCGAGCTCGCGGCGCGCCCGGGCCAGCGCGGCCTCGACCTCGAGGGGCTCCTCGCGCTCACGCTCGAGGAGTACCGGCGGCGCTTCTGGGGGACAGCGCTGGCGCGGGCGCGCTACGAGGGCCTCCTCCGCAACGCCGTCTTCGCCGCGGGGCAGGCCGGCGACCGGCGGCGGCTCGACGCGGTGAGGCGGCACCTCGACAGCCCGTTCGAAGGGGTGCGCGAGGCGGCGCGGTGGGCGGCGGCGCGGCTCGAGGGATGCTAGCAGCCCGTCGCCGCGCTACAAGAGGCCGATGAAGTCGCTCTCCGACAGGCTCGCGGCGGCTCGCGGCGGCGCGGCCGTCGGCCCCGTGCTCGCGCGCGGCATCCTGAAGGTCACGGGCAAGGACCGGCAGGACTTCCTGCACCGGCTCTCCACGCAGCGCGTGGCCGGCCTCGCGCCGGGCGCCGCGGCGTACGCCGCCTTCCTCAACGTGAAGGGCCACGTGCTCGCCGAGGGGCACGTCGTCCTGCGCGCGGACGACGTGCTGCTCGACGTCGACCCGCGGGCGGCGGAGCCGCTCCGCCTCCACCTCGCGAAGTACGTCATCATGGACGACGTCGAGGTCGAGGACGTCTCGGCGGCGTGGCGCGTCGTGCCCGCCCTCGGCCCGACCGGCGTCGGCCTCGCGCGCGGCCGCGCGCCCGGCGGCGCCACCGCCTGGGAGAACCCGCGCCGCGGCGCGCCCGCGCTCGACGTGCTCCTGCCCGCGGCCGACGCCGAGCCGTTCCGCGCCGGGTGCGAGGCGGCCGGCGCGACGCCGCTCTCCGAGGAGGACCTCGAGGTGCTGCGGGTCATGGCGGGGATCCCGCGCTTCGGGGCGGACGTGGACGAGGGCAGGCTGCCCATGGAGGCGGCGCTCATGGCGAGCGCGGTGAGCTTCGACAAGGGCTGCTACCTCGGCCAGGAGGTCGTCCTGCGCGGCACCTTCCGCGGGCAGATCCAGCGCGGCCTCGTCCAGCTCGCGCTGCCCGCCGGCGCCGCGCCGGGCGCGCCGCTCGCGACGGCCACTGGGCAGGAGGTCGGGGTCGTGACGAGCGCCGCCGACACGCCGGCGGGGCGCCTCGGGCTCGGCTACCTCCGCCGCGCGCACTGGAGGGAGGGTGAGCGCATCGCCACGACCGGCGGGGACGCGGTGGTGACGAAGGTGCTGGTCGAGGAGCGGGATCGCTGAGCCGCGCTACGCCTCCGCCACCGGCTTCTCGTCGTCGTCCTCGTCGGCGCCTCCGTGCTCCAGGCGCTCGAGGTCGCTCCGGATCGAGGCGATCTCCGCCTTCAGCTCGGCCCGCGTGCCCCGGATCTCCGAGCGCACGTCCTCGAAGGTGTAGCGGATCTCCTCCGCGGAGATGCCGAGGAGCCGGCGCCGGAGCGCCGCCCGGAGGCGCGCGAGGAGGGCGTTCACGAGCCCGCCCCGTGGATGGGGCACGAGGCGATGGCCGACGACGGGTCCACCGCGGCGTTGCCTGTCACGATCTCCTTCACGAGCCCGTCCTCGCCCACCACGATGTTCGCGCGCCTGGCGAGGTTCACGATCGGCAGCGGCATGAGGCCGGAGTACAGCTTCGCGATCTTCCCGTCGGGATCCGACAGCAGGGGGAACGGCGCCTTCGTCTCCGCCTTGAAGCGCCTCAGCGTCTCGCGGTCGTCGACCGAGATCCCGATCACCTGGGCGCCCTTCTTCTCCGCGTCGGCATACCGGTCCCGGTACGCTTTGGTCTGCTTCGTTCAACCCGACGTGAACGCCTTCGGGAAGAAGAACAGGATGACCGGGCCCTTCCGAAGCGCCGTGGAGAGCGTGACCTGCTGCCCCTCGGTGTCCGCGAGCGTGAACTCGGGCGCCCTGTCGCCGACCTTGAGCGGCGCGGAGCCGAGCAGCATGGCGAGCAGCGGAGCGGGCATGGAGGCTCTCCTTCCATCGCCACTCCTAGCGCAGCGGGGAGCCACGCGCCACCGCCGCGCGGGCCGCGCTCACGCGCGGAGCCGCTCGTAGCGCGCCGCGAGCACGGCCAGGTCGTCGCGGTGCCAGAGGCCGACCTGGTCCGGAAGCTCCCCGAGCAGGCGCAGCGAGAAGCCCGTGACGGGCGGCGACGGCGCGGGCTCGCCCGAGAGCGCGCCCGCGACGACGAGCCCGAGGTGCCACGCCTCGCCGACGCGCTGCGGGCGGGCGCCCACCAACACCGGCTCCTCGAGCTCGAGCCCGAGCTGCTCCTTCACCGTGCGCGCGGCCACCTCCGCCGGCGCCTCGCCCTCGGGGAGCGTCGTGCAGGGCAGCCACCATCGGCCGAGCGCGGCCTGACCGAAGAAGCCGCCCAGCACCTCCGCCACGAGGACGCGCCGCGCCTCGAGCAGGATCCCGAGCGCATCGACCCGCACGATCACGCGACCTCCTCACCATGGCCGACCACGACCACGTCGCGCCCGAGCCGCCGTGCGAGCCGGCGCGCGCCGCCGAGCGCGTGCGGCGAGGTCTCGATCCCGGCGACGACCTCGAGGCGCGGCGTCTCGCCCTCGGGGAGGCGCAACCCGATCAGCCGCCCCGGCTGAGGGAGGTAGTCGATGAGGTCGTCTGGATCGCCGGCGACCGTCGCGACGAGCGCGCTCGCGCGGCATGCATCCCCGAGGCGCATGAACAGGGCGCGGCGCTGCTCGGGCGTCGCGTCCGTCGCCTCGACGACGAGGTCGGCGTGGGTGACGGCCTCCTCGAGATCGGTCGTCACCAGGATGCCGTCGAGCGCGCGCTGCCGGTCGGCCGGCCCGAGGCGACCCGCGCGCAGGCCGCCGTCGATGGCGGCGCGGATGACCTCCTGCGCGCGCTCGAGGGCCGCCGGGTGGGGCTCGTGCAGGCGCACCGTGAAGCCGGCCAAGGCCGCGACACGCGCGAGGCAACACCCCTCCTCGCCCGCGCCGGTGATCGCGATGAGCTGGACGTCTCGCACGGGCTCCATCCAAGCCCACGGCGATGCCGGTGGCAAGGCGGGGAAACGTGGGATAAGTCGGACCGATGCGCCGTGCGCTCGTGCTGGCGTTCCCCGCCCTGGTCGGGCTCGCCGCGTCCGGCTGCGGCAAGAGCAAGGAGCACGAGCTCATGGACCAGCGGCATGCGGCCTGCGATCGGCTCATCCCGAACGGCGAGACGGTGCGGCAGGCGGCGAACGACTTCGGGATGGATCCCGACACCATCGAGTGCGACGTGCCGCAGAAGTTCAGCCTCCCGGTGGGATCGAAGTGCGACGCGAGCACGCCCCTCTGCCGGCGCCTCTTTCGATGGTTCGCGAACGACCAGAGCCTCTGCTCGCCGTTTGGCTGCGTCTACCTGTGCGAGACGTTCGCGCCGGTGGGCCCGCTCGGACCCGCCGTCGTCGACGACTCGCCCCTCTGCGCCGCCCAGTTCGCGAGCGGGCAGCCGCTGTTCTTCTGAAGGTCTCGATCGGGTGCTGCCGCTCGCACGGGTGCGGCGCAGAAGCTGGTGGAAGAGGCCATGCACTTCGACAAGATCACGCTCGGGCCTTGAATGTGCGGCCCGCTCGGCCGTCGCGATCCCGACCTCTCTCCCAGGAGCCCATGATGAAGCGCCTGCTCGCCGTCGCCGTCGTCCCCGCGCTCGTCCTCCTTGCAGGCTGCGGCACCGACACGTGCAGCTCGAGCCCCGCCACGGCGATCAACCAGAGCCCGTCGTGCAGTCTCGCGCCGGGCGCTGACACCATCACGGTCCAGCTCTGCGCCAAGTGCAGCGACTCGTCGCCGGGTTGCCAGGCCGAGGCGGTGAATTGTAGCGGAGACTTCAGCAACTGCCGCTTCGAGGTGTCGCCCACGGTGCAGCAGTGCCAGGCGAACGCGGGCTGCGCCATCAACGGCTGCAACACCGGTGTGCCGACCGCGAGCTGCCCGATCACCATCCCGGCCGGCACGCCGACGAACGCCACCTATCCGCTCGTGATCGTCGGCGAGCAGACGTTCACGGGCAGCGTCACGGTCGGCGGGTCGAACACGAGTTGCGCGCTGTAAATCGAGCCGTCAGGCGTACCTCATCCCGCGCTTCAGCTCGCGCAGCCGGCGGACGCGCTCCTCGATGGGCGGGTGCGTCGAGAGCAGGTTCATGATGGCGCCACCGGCGCCGCTGAACGGGTTCACGATGAAGAGGTGCGCGGTCGCCGGCCCGCCGTACTGGTACGGGATCTCCTCGTTGCCGCGCTCGAGCTTCAGGAGCGCGTCGGCGAGCGGGTCGGGATCGCCGAGCAGCGCCGCGCCGGAGGCGTCCGCGCCGTACTCGCGCGAGCGCGACACGGCGAGCTGGATGACGAGCGCCATGATGGGCGCCAGGATCGCCCACGCCAGCATCTCGATCGCGCCGCCGCCCCGGTCGTCGTCGCGCCGCGACAGCCCGCCGAACATGGCGCCCCACTGGATCATGTGGCCGAGCGAGCTGATGATGCCGGCGATCGCGGCCGCGATGGTGGAGATGAGGATGTCGCGGTTCTTCACGTGCGAGAGCTCGTGCGCGAGCACGCCCTCGAGCTCGCGCCAGTCGAGGATCCGCATGATCCCCTGCGTCACGGCCACCGCCGCGTGCGAGGGGTTCCGCCCGGTCGCGAACGCGTTCGGCGCCTCCGACGGGATGACGTAGAGCTTCGGCATCGGCAGGCCCGCCTTGCGGGTCAGCCGCTCGACGACCTCGTAGAGCTGCGGGAGCTGCTCGCGGGTCACCGGCTGCGCACGGTGCGCCATGAGCGCGATGCGGTCGGAGAACCAGTACGAGAAGAAGTTGATGAGGAGGCCGATGGAGCCGAAGAGGATCATCCCCTGGTAGCCGCCCCACACGCTCCCGCCGATGGCGAGGAGCGCGATCAGGAACGCCATCAGCATCGCCGTCTTGATGTAGTTGCGACCGGCGCCGAGCTGGGCTCGGGGCGTGCCGCGCACCGGTGTCGATTCGGACCAGGCCATGCGCGCAAGATAGCCAGTGGAGGACCCCCGTCAAACGGTTTCCTTCCCAGCCGCCCGGCCGGAGGGACGCGCTCCGTCCTGCCGGGAATGCGCCGGGATTCCCTGCTGTTTGGAGCGCTCGCGTTTCTCGCGTCCCGAACGGCGCCGTGCTAAAGCAAGCGAGCGATATCGCTCGGGATCCACGAGCGCGAGGAGCCTGGATGGCTGCGAAGGCGAAGCGAAAGGGCGGGGCGGCGCAGCTCGAGCTCGTCACGACGGAGCCCGCGCCGAGGCGGCCCCGGAAGGCCCCGGTGGCGGTGGCGCTCGCGCCGCCTTCGGTGGCGGCGGGGCCGGTGGTGGTGCCGGTGCCGGAGGACGCCCCGGCGGCGCCGGCGAAGGCGCCCCGGCGCCGCGCCACCGCCGAGCAGATGGCGCAGAAGCAGCGCGAGATCTCCATCTCGGAGTTCTTCACCAAGAACCGCCACCTCCTCGGCTTCGACAACCCCTCCAAGGCGCTCCTCACCACCATCAAGGAAGCCGTCGACAACTCGCTCGACGCCTGCGAGGAGGCGGGCATCCTCCCCGAGATCACCATCGAGGTGCGCGACCTCGCGTGGGAGGCGGGCAAGGCGGACGGCGATCTCACGAAGGGGGAAGGGCGCTTCGTGGTCGCGATCGAGGACAACGGCCCCGGCATCGTGAAGGCCCAGGCGCCCAAGATCTTCGGGAAGCTCCTCTACGGCTCCAAGTTCCACCGGCTCAAGCAGTCGCGCGGCCAGCAGGGCATCGGCATCAGCGCCGCCGCCATGTACGCGCAGCTCACGACCGGCAGCCCCATCAGAGTCACGACCAGGACGGGGAAGGGGAAGCCGGCCCACTTCTTCGAGATCCAGATCGACACCCGCAAGAACAACCCGGTCGTCACGGAGGATCGGGAGCTCGCGGAGTGGACGCAGGAGCACGGCACGCGCGTCGAGCTGGAGATCGTCGCGAACTGGCAGCAGGGCCAGCGCTTCGTGAACCGGTACGTCGAGCACACCGCGCTCGCGAACCCGCACGGCACCTTCCACTACCTGCGGCCGAAGCAGGCGCGGCTCAGCTTCCCGCGCGCCACCGAGGAGCTGCCCAAGGAGGCGCTCGAGATCAAGCCGCACCCGCACGGCGTCGAGCTGGGCGCGCTCATGCTCATGGCGGCCGAGTCGAAGAGCCACGACGTGAAGGGCTTCCTCCAGACGTCCTTCTCGCGCATGTCGCCGACGGTCGCCGGGGAGGTGCTGAAGAAGGCCGCCTTCAAGGGCAAGGTGAGGCCGCGCCACCTCGCCGAGGACCGGACGCTCGCGGAGAAGCTGCACCGCGCGCTCGCCGAGACGAGGATCATGGCCCCGCCCACGAACTGCCTCTCGCCCATCGGCGACGAGCTGATGAAGCGGGGCCTCATCTCGTTCCTCAACGTCATCGAGACGGAGGGGCCGGAGGACGAGACGCAGCTCGACCTCGACCAGGCCGGCAAGAAGAAGGCCTCGAAGAAGGAGAAGGCGGCCAAGGCGGAGGCGCCGGTCGTGCCCGACGCTCCGCCCGAGGAAGGCGTCGAGAAGATCAAGGGGCACAACTACTTCATCTCGACGGTGACCCGTCCACCCAAGGTGTACCGGGGGAACCCGTTCCAGGTCGAGGTGGGCCTCGCCTACGGCGGCTCCTGGCCGGCGGACAAGTCGATCGAGCTCTTCCGCTTCGCGAACCGGGTGCCGCTCCTCTTCCAGCGCGGCGCCTGCGGCGTGACCGAGGCGATCGTGAAGACGGACTGGAGGAACTACCTCCTCAGCCATCCGAAGGGCTCGCTGCCGGTCGGGCCCATGGCGCTCCTCGTCCACATCGCGTCGGTCTGGGTGCCCTTCACGAGCGAGTCGAAGGAGGCGGTCGCGCACTACCCGGAGATCATCCGCGAGATCCAGCTCGCCGCGCAGGAGTGCGGCCGCAAGCTCGCCAGCCACATCCGCAAGCAGAAGCACGCCGACTACCAGGCGCAGCGCCGCAGCATCTTCGAGCTCTACATCGAGGAGGTGGCGGCGGCGCTCCACCGGATCAGCGGCAAGTCCAGGGACGCCATCCGGCGCGACTTCATGCGGGTGGCCAACCAGGTGACGGAGGCCGACCTCGAGGAGCAAGACAAGGCGCTCGAGGAGCAGAGCAAGAAGGTCTCGAAGCGGCCGCGGACGGCGGAGCGCGAGGAGGCGGAGTAGCCCATGCCGAGGATGGACGCGATTTCCAAGAAGACGGCGCAGAAGATCGACAGGCTCGCCGAGACGGTGATGCGCTCGGTGAAGAGCGGGCAGAACCCCTTCGTCGAGATCCCCATCCGCTCGCTCGCGAACGTGAAGTTCAACGAGCGCAAGGGGCTCGTCGAGCTCGGGAACCAGAAGCAGAAGCGCTACTTCTTCAACGTCGCGATGGCGAAGAAGTTCATGCAGACGTTCCTCGTCTCCGACGCCTGCAAGGAGCTGGTCGAGGCGGGCAAGACGACCAGCATCCGCGACCTGTACTACATCACGAAGCACACCATCGGCGAGACGAAGCAGAACACGTTCGAGGAGCAGGACGAGTCGGACCCCATCATCGAGGACCTCGAGGTGGCGCTCGACGCGCTGCGCGAGGAGCTGCACCTGTTCGCCTCGCGCAAGGGCTCCATGGTCGGCCCGATCACGATCCGCGACACGGGTGACACGATCGACCTGCGCCGCATGGGCTCGGGCGGCTGGGCGGTGCCCTCCATCGTGGAGTCGAACGTGATCGAGCTCGTCCGCCACGAGGCGAGGTACATCCTGCTCATCGAGAAGGACGCGGTGTGGACGCGGTTCAACGAGGACAAGTTCTGGAAGCGCGAGCGGTGCATCATCCTGCAGGGCGGAGGGCAGCCGCCCCGCGGCGTGCGCCGGCTCGTGCAGCGGCTCCACTCCGAGCTGAAGCTGCCGGTGTACGTGCTCGTCGACAACGATCCGTGGGGCTTCTACATCTACTCGGTGATGAAGCAGGGCTCGATCAACCTCGCTTACGAGTCGATGCGGATGGCGGTGCCCGACGCGCGCTTCATCGGCCTCTCGTCGTTCGACAAGGACACCTACCAGCTCCCCTCGAACGTCGCGATCAAGATGGACGACGGCGACAACGCGCGCGCCAAGCAGATGCTCGCCTACCCCTGGTTCCAGGCGAAGCAGTGGCAGAAGGAGATCTCGGAGATGGTGCGCTCCGGAGTGAAGTTCGAGCTCGAGGCGCTCTCGCGCCGCGGCATCAGCTTCATCACCGAGGAGTATTTGCCGAGGAAGCTGAAGGAGAAGGACTGGCTGGAGTAGGAAGCTCCAAAATTGACGGAGCGGCGACCGGGGCTAGACTCGGCGCTTTCCACAGGGAGAATACGCACATGCCGACGCCCAAGGGTAATCGCTCGAAGCGCAAGGTCTCGAACCGCTCCAAGACGAAGCGCGCGCAGGCCACGCGCAAGCGCGGACTCAGCATCAAGCGCAAGCGCCGCGCGAAGAAGGCGGTGTAGCCCCTCCGCTGGTTGCGCCGGCAGCGCCCCGCGATCATGCTCCACGGGTGCCGCTCGCCCCCGGAGCAACCGTACCTGCCGTCCGCCTCGTCGACCTCGACGCGCGCGACGCCCCGCTCCCCGCCGGCCGCGCCGCGCTCCTCTTCTTCTACAAGGGCGAGTGCGCCGCGAGCGATGTCGCCGCGAACGTGCTGCCGCGCTTCACCGGCCTACCGGGGCTGGCGGTGGTCGCCGTTTCCCAGGATGACCCCGGGCCGACGCGCGCCTTCGGCGACGCGCACGGGTGGAGCGTCGCCGGGGTGGACGTGCGCCGCGACCCCGAGCCCTGGCCGGCGTCGGACGCCTTTGCG
>DASWDS010000185.1:0-7950 GCA_036395165.1 Anaeromyxobacteraceae bacterium
GCCGCCGCGGCCGTCGCGGCTCGACGCCTTCACCGAGCTCCACGGCTCGCTCGCCATCGCGGACCGGCGCGGCGACAACGTGCACGCGAGCTTCATCTCCGTCGGCGCGGGCGGCTCGCCCCGGGTCGTCGCCGGGCTCGAGCCCTTCTTCGACCCGCGCGCCATCCCCGCCGGCGCGGTGGCGAACGGCGGGTTCGGCGTGACCACCCGCCTGAGCGGAGCCACCGCGAGCTATGACGCCGCGTTCAACGGCCGCGAGCTCGCGGCACCGAACTGTCCGGGCAAGCCGAAGAGCCCGCACATCTTCCAGCATGCCGCGTCGCTCGTGTGGGACTCTCCGTGTCACTGCTGGAAGCTGGGCGTGACGGCCTCGCTCTACGAGTGCGACGCCGCGCCGCGCTTCGGCTTCGTCCTCGACATCTCCGGTCTCGGCGGCAGCGTCGCGCCGCGGTGACCCGTTCAGGCGTTTGCCTTCGATTGACACCCCGCACCGGTGGGGGCTAGTAGCTTGAGGTCCACCCGAGGAGCGAACGTGGTGAGCGATCGGAACGGAACCCGAGCCACGGCGCGCGCGACACCCGGCGGCGAGGAGCCCGAGAAGCGGCGCGCGATCCTCCACGCGGCCGTGCGGGTCTTCGCGGAGAAGGGGTACCACGGCTGCCGCATCGCCGACGTCGCGAAGCAGGCCGGCGTCGCCTACGGCCTCGTCTACCACTACTTCCAGAACAAGGAGGAGCTGCTCGAGAGCGTCTTCGCCGAGCAGTGGACGATCTTCATCACCGCGCTGCGGGCGGTGAGCGAGGGGCCGGGGACCGCGCCCGAGCAGCTCGCGGGCGTGTGCCGCTTCGCCATCGACGTGTTCCGGACGGCGCCTGCGGCCGTCCGCGTGCTCCTCCTCGAGGTGGCGCGCACGCCGGACGCCTTCCGCGCCGGATCGACGCGCCAGACGTTCGAGGAGGCGGTGGCGATCGTGGCGGGCATCGTCGCGCGCGGGCGCGAGCGAGGCGAGATCAGGGCCGACGCCGATCCGATGGTGTCGGCGGCGGGGCTCCTCGGCGCCCTCGAGCTGACGCTCACCGGGATGGTGATGGGCCTCCTCGGTGGACCCTCCGACGAGGAGATCGAGCGCGTCAAGAAGGGGATCGTCGACCTCGTTCTTTCGGGCGTCACGCACCGGTAGGCTTGCGCGCCCGCGCCGCCGGCCGCAAGGAGAGGCCATGGCACCTCGCGTCCTCGTCTCCGACGATCTGTCCGCCGAAGGCGTCGCCATCATGCGGAGGGCGGGGCTCGAGGTCGACGTGAGGGTGGGGCTCCAGCCCGACGAGCTCGAGCGGATCATCCCCGAGTACGACGCGCTCGCCGTCCGCAGCGCGACCAAGGTGAACGCGGCGCTCCTCGAGAAGGCCGCGCGCCTCAAGGTCATCGGCCGCGCCGGCGTGGGCGTGGACAACGTCGACATGGCCGCCGCCACGCGCCGGGGCGTCGTCGTGATGAACACGCCGGGCGGCTCCTCGACGACGGTCGCCGAGCTGACCCTCGCGCACATGCTGGCCCTCGCGCGGCACGTGGCGCAGGCCACCGCGAGCGTGAAGGCCGGCAAGTGGGAGAAGAAGAAGTTCCAGGGGCGCGAGCTCGCCGGCAAGACGCTCGGCGTGGTCGGGATCGGGAACATCGGCTCCATCGTCGTCGAGCGCTGCCTCGCCATGAAGATGCGCGTCGTCGCCTACGATCCCTTCATCGGCCCCGAGGCCGCCGCGAAGCTGGGCGTGACGCAGGTCGCGCTCGAAGACCTGTGGCCGCAGGCGGACGTCATCTCGCTGCACGTCCCGCTCACGGAGCAGACCCGCAACCTCGTGAACGCTCAGACGCTCTCGCGCATGAAGAAGGGCGCGCTCCTCGTGAACTGCGCGCGCGGCGGCCTCGTCGACGAGCGCGCGCTCGCCGACGCGCTCGCGTCCGGTCACCTCGGCGGCGCCGCGCTCGACGTGTTCGAGAAGGAGCCGCCCTCGCCGGACCATCCCCTGCTCCGGCTCGACGGCCTCGTGTGCACGCCCCACCTCGGCGCCTCCACTGAGGAGGCGCAGACGGCGGTGGCGGTCGCCATCGCCGAGCAGCTCGCCGCCTATCTCACCCGCGGCGACGTGAAGAACGCCGTCAACCTGCCCAGCGTGCCGAGGGAGGTGCTCGAGCGCATCGGCCCGTACCTCGCGCTCGCGGAGAAGCTCGGCTCGCTCGCCGCGCAGATCGCCCCGCCCTCGTTCCAGGACGTGCGGCTCGAGCTCGCGGGCGAGCTGTCCCGGGCGCCCCACCGCGTCATCGCCGCGCAGGTGCTGAAGGGGCTCCTGCGGCACGTGCTCGACCAGCCCGTCAACGACGTCTCGGCGCCGGCCATCGCGAAGGAGCGCGGCCTCGCCGTGCGCGAGGAGCTCGACCCCGGGGCGCACGACTACGTGTCCCAGCTCACCGTCACGCTGCGGGGCGGCGAGGGCGAGGTCTCGGTGGCGGGGACGGTGTTCGGCAAGCGCGAGCTGCGCGTCGTCCGGGTGAACCAGTTCCGGCTCGAGGCCGTGCCGGAGGGCGACATCATCCTCGTCGAGAATGACGACGCCCCGGGCGTCGTGGGGAACCTCGGGACGGTGCTCGGCGCCGCCGCCGTGAACATCGCGAACATCGTCCTCTCGCGCGACCCGGCGCGGCGCTCCGCGTTCTCGCTCATCAACGTCGACTCGGCGCCGGCCCCCGACGTCCTCGAGCAGCTGCGCCGCCTCGAGCACGTGCGCGTGGTCCGCCAGATCCGGCTGTAGCCGGCAAAGACGGAGCGAGCGAGCGCTCGCTCACGCGCGGTGATTCCTTGCTCGCGCAGCGGACGGCGCCCGGACCGCCGGGCCGCCTGCCGGCTCTTCACCGCCTGTCGCTCGTCTTCCCTTGTGGGCCCGCGAGGGCATGGTCACCTTCCGTTCGAGGGAGGACTGCCATGGCTACGGAGACGTTGACCAGGGGTGTGTTGCCACGCGTGCAGTGGGCGCCGGTGATCACGGGCGTGCTGTGCGCGATCGCGGCGCAGATCGTCCTCGGGCTGTTCGGGGCGGCGTTCGGGTTCGTGTCGGCGCCCGCGGACAACCGCGGCGTCGCGATCCTCGCCGGGATCTGGATGTTGGTGACGCCGATCGTCGCGTCGTTCATCGGGGCCTACGTCGCGGTGCGGAACGCGGGCGACCGGCACGAATCGAGCGCGTTCCTGCACGGCGCGCTGGTCTGGTGCATCGGCCTCATCGCCGGCGCGCTCTTCATCACGGGCTCGATCGCGTCGGGCGCGATGACCGCCGGCACCGCGGCGAGCGGGAACGTCGGGATGCGGACGCTGACCCAGCGCGACACCCCCGCCAACCGCGCCCGCGCCCAGAGCGCAGGCGAGGATGCGGCGAAGGGCGCCGCCACCGGGACCGGTGCGGCGGGCGTCGCGGCGCTGCTCGGGCTCGGCGGCGCGCTGCTCGGGGCGGCCGCGGGCCGCAGGACGATCACCGGCGAGGGCTTGATCCCGCGCCGTGGCGCGTCCCGCGAGCGCGAGCTGCGCCGCGAGTACCCTGGCGGCGAGTCGGGCGTCGCCTACTCCGACCGCGGGAGGGTGACGACACGCCCGCCCGACGTGGTCGAGCGCAGGCCCGACGACCCTGGCCTGCATCACTGACGGCGAAGGCGGCGAGAGGAGCGGGCCCCGAGGCGAGGCTTCCGGCCTCGTCCGGGCCCGTTCCTCTTTCGTGCGCGCGGCCTTGCGGGTAGATTGCCGCGCGATGCTCGACCTGTCCCTGCCGGCCGGCCTCCGCGACCTCCTCCCCGACCACTCCGCGCACCTCGCGGAGCTCTCGTCGAAGCTGCACGCGGCCTTCGCGTCGTTCGGGTACCGCCGCGTCCTGCTCCCGACGCTGGAGCGGCTGGAGGTGGTCGAGCGCGGCCTCTCGGCCGCGGCGCTGGCGGGCGCCCTCAAGTTCGTCGAGCCCGGCTCGGGCGAGGTCGTCGTCATCCGGCCCGACATCACGCCGCAGATCGCGAGGCTGTACGCCGCGCGCCCGGACGCGCTGCCCTCGCCGGCGCGGCTCTGCTACGACGGTCCGGTGCTGCGCGCCCGCGAGGCGCGCGCCGGCCGCCCGCGCGAGGTGTACCAGGCGGGCGTGGAGCTGCTCGGCGAGGGCGGCGCGCGCGCCGACGCCGAGGCGCTCACGGTCCTCTCCCGCGCCCTCCACGACGTCGGGCTCGCGGGCGCCATCATCGAGGTCGGCCACGCGCGCTTCGCCCAGGAAGTGGTCGCCGCGGCGGGCCTGCCGCCGGCCGCGCGCGAGGAGGCCTCGGTCGCCCTCGGCCGCAAGGACGAGGGAGCGCTCGCCGCCCTCGCCCGGCGCGCGCGCGGGAGCGCCGCCGCGCGGGAGGCGCTGCCGCTGCTGGCGGGACTCTACGGCGACCGCGCGCTCGAGCGCGCCCGCGAGGTGGCGCGCGCGGCGCCCGGCGCCGCGGCGGCGCTCGCGCAGGTCGAAGCCGCCCTGAAGCTCGCCCGCCGCCGCGGCCTCGGCGCGGTCGAGGTCGACCTCGGCGAGGTGCGCGGGCTCGGCTACTACACCGGGATCACGTTCGCCGGATACGCGCCGGGCGCGGGCAGCGCGGTCGCGGCGGGCGGCCGCTACGACGGGCTCCTCGCCCGCTTCGGCCGACCCGGCCCGGCCATCGGCTTCGCCGTGGATCTCGAGTTCGCGACGCAGGCGCTCGAGCGCGCGGGGGAGGGAGGCGCCCGCGCGGCCGCCCGCCGCCCGGCCCGGCGCCGGAGGCGCGGCCGCTAGCACGCGTGCAGCGCTGGCGGCGATCACGCCCCCCTGCTATCGTCCGGCGCCCAGCAAGGTCCGGCGCCCAGCAAAAAGGAAGACAGGAATGCCGAACGTCGTCGTGATTGGTGCGCAGTGGGGTGACGAGGGGAAGGGCAAGGTCGTCGACCTCCTCACCGAACACGCGGACGTGGTCGTCCGCTTCCAGGGCGGGAACAACGCCGGGCACACGCTCGTCGTCGGTGGCCAGAAGACGGTGCTCCACCTCATCCCCTCCGGCATCCTGCACCCGGGCAAGGCATGCGTGATCGGGAACGGCGTGGTCGTCGATCCCGACGTGCTCGCGCACGAGATCGCCGAGCTGAAGGCGCGCGGGCTGCTCCAGGACGACGGCCAGCTCGTGCTCTCGCTCGACGCCCACGTCATCATGCCGTGGCACAAGGCGATCGACGTCGCCCGCGAGCAGCGGATGGGCGACGCCAAGATCGGCACCACCGGTCGCGGCATCGGCCCGACCTACGAGGACAAGGTGGCGCGCCGCGGGCTGCGCGTGCGCGACCTCCTCGACGAGGCGCGGCTCGCACGCAAGGTGCGGGAGCGGATCGCGGCGGCGCGCGACGAGCTGGCACGGCTCGGCGCGACGCTCGACCTCGACGAGGCGACGGTGGTGAGGAAGTACGCCGATCTCGGGAAGCGCCTCGCCCCGTACGCGAAGGACGCGTCGCTCTGGCTGCACGGCGCCATCAAGGCCGGCAAGTCGCTCCTCTTCGAGGGCGCGCAGGGCACGCTCCTCGACGTCGACCATGGGACCTACCCGTTCGTCACGAGCTCGAACACCGTGGCCGGCAACGCCGCGACCGGTGCGGGCGTCGGCCCGACGGCCATCGACCGCGTGATCGGCATCAGCAAGGCGTACTCGACGCGCGTCGGCGGCGGGCCCTACCCGTCGGAGCTGAAGGACGCGACGGGCGAGAAGCTGCGCCAGCTCGGCGGGGAGTTCGGTGCCACCACGGGCCGCCCTCGCCGGTGCGGCTGGATCGACGCGCTCGCGCTGCGCTACGCGGCGCGCGTGAACGGCCTCGACGGCATCGCGCTCACGAAGCTCGACGTGCTGACGGGGTTCCCGGAGATCAAGATCGCCGTCGCCTACCGGTGCGGCGACCAGACCTTCGACGAGATGCCGAGCGACCTCGAGACGCTCGAGCGGTGCGAGGCCGTCTACGAGGCGCTGCCCGGCTGGACGGAGAAGCTCGACGGCGTCCGGAGGTGGGAGGATCTGCCGAAGACGGCGCGGACGTACGTGGAGCGCGTCGCGGAGCTCACCGGCGTCAAGATCGTGGCGGTCTCGGTGGGCGCGGATCGCGGCGAGACCATCGTGCTCGAGAATCCGTTCCGCGTCCCGCGGTAGACTCGGCGGGCCATGCGCCCGCTCGACCTCGTCTTCTCCGCCGTGCTCGTCCTCTCCGGAGCGGCGCCCGCCGCCACCCCGGCCTCGACCTCCACGCCGGCCGCCGCGCCCGCGCCGAAGGGCGCGACGGCAGGCGCCCAGCTCCCGCCCTCGCCCCTCGCGCTCCGCAAGCTCGCGCTGGGCGACGAGCTCACCGCGAAGGGCGACCTCCGCGGCGCGCTCTTCGCGTACCAGGACGCGGCAGGGATCGACGCGACGAGCGCGGAGGCACGCATGAAGCTCGGCGACGCGTACGACCGCATGGGGCACGCGCCCGAGGCGATCCGGCAGTGGGAGTACGCGATCCTGTTCGCGCCCCCGAACGAGAAGGCGCGCGCGAAGATCGAGGCGGCGAGCTCCGGGTCGCCGCGACGGGGAGCCGCCGCGCCGGCCGACGCGACCGCGGAGACGCCGGCCCGCGTCAGCTACGAGTCAGGGGTGGCCCTCATCGCGAAGGGGCTCTACACCGAGGCGCTCTCGAGCCTGGACGAGGCGGTGCGCCTCGACCCCAAGCTCGCCGTCGCGTACGCCGCCCGCGCGAGCGCGCGGTTCGGGCTCGGCAGGTATACCGGCGCGGCCGACGACTACCGGGCCGCGCTCGCGCTCGACGACGCGCTCGCGACGCCGCTCTACGGGCTGGCCGAGTGCCACCGCATGCTGGCGCAGCCGGAGGCGGCGACGAGGTACTACGCGGCGTACGCCCAGAGCGGCGCGCCCGACGTGCGCCAGGAGCTGCGCGCGCGAGCCCTCGAGCGCGGCACCGAGCTCGTCGACCGGCGCTGATCCCGCGCCTCCGTCCTTCCCGGGACGGGGTTGCCCGGCCGACGCGTGCGTCCGTACACTTGGATCGTGGAGCGCCGGACGTACCGCACTCGGCTCTCGCTGCGCCTCGCGATGACCGCCGCGGCGGCGTTCTGGGCCGTCGTCATCGGGGCGCTCGCCCACTTCCCGGGCGCTCCCTTCGGCACCGTTCTGTCGGCCGTCGCCTTCCTGGCCTTCTTCGTGATCGCCGGCGCGCACTACGATCGCATGGCGATCGTGGTGACGCAGGACGGCGTCCTCTTCCGGAGCTTCTTCCGGCGCGTCCCGGTGCGCTGGGATGACATCCTCCGCGTCGAGGTGCACCCCGGGCTCGCCGGCACCCTCTACGCCGTGGCCACGCGACGGGGGCTGGTCCAGTTCACGAGCCTGCTCGCGCGCCATCGCGAGCTGTTCCAGGTGATGCTCGAGCGGGCTCGCCTGGCGCGCTCGCGGTGAGCCTCACCCCGCTGCCGCGAGGAGGAGCGCGGAGGCGGCCGCGAGCGTCCCCGCCGCGAGGAGCGCCGCGGCGGCGCGGCGGCGCCGGGTCGAGGGGGCCATGGCCGCCGCGAGGCTCACCGCCTCCGGAGCGGCGCGACCGGTTCCCGCCCGGCCCTGCGCTCCCGGCGCGGCCCGCGCCGGTCCCTCCTCGAATACGAGGACGCTCGCGCCGAGGGCGAGCGCGTCACCGTGGCGCACGCGGACGCGGGCGCGACCGGCGCGCCTTCCGTTCACGAGCACGCCGTTCTTGCTCCCGAGGTCGGAGAGCGACGTCCCGCCACCGCCGACGCTGAACAGCGCGTGGCGGCGCGACAGGAGCGGATCCGGCAGGTGGAGCTCCGCCGCGCGCCCGCGGCCGACCACGGCGCCGTCGCGCACCGGCAGCCGCTCCCC
>DASWDS010000186.1:0-5681 GCA_036395165.1 Anaeromyxobacteraceae bacterium
CGCGAGCGGCTCCCACTCGGTGCTGCGCCCGCGCGCCCATCGCGACGGCCCCCCGGGCGCCTCGCCGGTGAACCCGGTCCCCCCGCGGAGCCGAAGGAAGCGCCCCGTCACGCGCCGCCGCTCCTCGCGGCTGAAGCTGGAGGTGTGCCCCACGTAGTGGAGCAGCCCGTCGTCGCCGTACAGACCGAGGAGGAGCGAGCCGATCTCGCCGGTCGGGCCCTCGGCCGTCATCGCCCATCGGAAGCCGGCCACCACGCAGTCGACGGTCCGGCGCCGCTTCACCTTCTGCATGGCGCGCTCGCCGGAGCGGTAGGGCTCCGCGAGGCGCTTCGCGACGACGCCGTCCACGCCGCGCGCGCTCGTGAACCAGCCCTCCGCCTGCGCGCGGTCGCGCGTCATGGGCGACAGGCGGATGCTGCCCTCCGAGAGGTGCCGCGCCGCGAACGCCTCCAGGGCATCGCGGCGCTCGGAGAGGGGACGGTCGGCGAGCGCGCGCCCGTCGTCGTCCACGAGGAGGTCGAAGGCGAGCACCGCCGCCGGCGACTCGGCGGCGAGCTTCGCGACGCGGCTCGCGGCCGGGTGGATACGCAGCAGGAGTGGCTCGAAGGCGAAGCCCCCCTCGGCCGGGATGACGAGCTCGCCGTCGAGCACGAAGCGCCGTGCCCCGAGCCCCAGCAAGGCGTCCGACACCTCGGGGAAGTAGCGTCCGAGCGGCTGCCCTGCCTTCGACTGGAGGGCGACGGCCTCTCCGTCGCGGAAGGCGAGGCAGCGGAAGCCATCCCACTTCGGCTCGTACTGGAAGCCGCCGTCGGCGGGGAGGTCGCGGACGAGCTTCGCCTCCATGGGCGGGTAGGGCGGGACGATGGGCAGCCGGAGCGTGGGCCAGGTCATGCGCGAGTCCTGTGCGCGAGTTACGTTCCCCGGCTCGCCCCGGTGGGGGGCGTTCGACCTTGCGCATTGCGCCAGGTTGTTGGAAACTGAGCTTTCCATGTCTGAAGGCGAGCAGGACCCCCGGCCAGGAAGAGCCGGGGCGCGTGCGATCGAGCCGGCGACGTCCAGCGCCCCGGGCTCTCGCGCGCACCTCGCCGCCGAGAAGGCCTAGAGGGTTCCCACGCAGGCCAGGAAGGTTCGATGAGCGAGCACGGCTACCCCCAGCGCCAGGGTCTGTACGATCCACAGAACGAGCACGACGCGTGCGGCTTCGGCTTCGTCGTGGACATCAAGGGACGACGCTCGCACGACATCGTCCAGAAGGCGCTCACCGTCCTCGTGAACCTCGAGCACCGGGGGGCGGCCGGCTCCGAGAAGAACTCGGGCGACGGCGCCGGGCTCCTCGTCCAGACACCGCACGCGTTCTTCGAGCGCGTGGCGGGCGACCTCGGGATCAAGCTGCCCGCGCCCGGCAAGTACGCTGTCGGGTGCGTCTACCTGCCCACGCTCGAGTCGAGCCGCAAGGCGTGCCAGCAGATGATCGAGGAGGTGGTGGCGCAGGAGGGGCAGCGGCTCCTCGGCTGGCGCGACGTGCCGACCGACAACGGCAGCCTGGGCGCGAGCGCGCGCGGCAGCCAGCCCGCGATCCGGCAGGTCTTCGTCGCGCGCGGCGACGGCTGCCCCGACGAGGCCGCCTTCGAGCGCAAGCTCTACGTCATCCGGCGCATGATCGAGAAGTCCGTCTCGCGCTCGGCGCTGCCGCAGCGCGGGCACTTCTACGTCCCGTCGCTGTCGCACAAGACCATCGTCTACAAGGGGATGCTCAACGCGAGCCAGCTCCTCTCGTTCTACCCGGACCTGCTCGACCCGGCGTTCGACTCCGCCATCGGCATGGTCCACTCGCGCTTCTCGACCAACACCTTCCCCTCCTGGTCGCGCGCGCACCCGTACCGCTACATCTCGCACAACGGCGAGATCAACACGCTGCGCGGCAACATCAACTGGATGCACGCGCGGCAGTCGATGATGCGCTCGAGGCTGTTCGGCGAGGATCTGAAGAAGATCCTGACCGTCATCGACCTCGAGGGCTCCGACTCGGCGATGTTCGACAACGTGCTCGAGCTGCTCCACCTCTCGGGGCGCTCGCTGCCGCACGCCATGATGATGATGGTGCCGGAGCCGTACAGCCGGCACGAGTCGATGTCGCCCGAGAAGAAGGCGTTCTACGAGTACCACTCGTGCCTCATGGAGCCGTGGGACGGCCCGGCCTCGATCGCCTTCACGGACGGCGTCCGCATCGGCGCGACGCTCGACCGCAACGGCCTCCGCCCGGCGCGCTACTACGTGACGAAGGACGACCTCGTCGTCATGGCGAGCGAGGTGGGCGTCCTCGACATCCCGGCCGACCGCATCCTCAAGAAGGGCCGCCTGCAGCCAGGGCGCATGTTCCTCGTCGACACGAGCGAGAAGCGCATCGTCTCCGACGACGAGCTGAAGCACCGTATCGTGACGGAGCAGCCGTACCAGCTCTGGCTCGACGAGCACCTCGTCGCCCTCGACGACCTTCCGAAGCCCGAGAACGTCATCGAGCCAGCCCACGAGACGGTGCTCCGGCGGCAGGAGGCGTTCGGCTACACCGCCGAGGACGTCCGCATCCTCATCAACCCCATGGCGAGCGACGGGACCGAGCCCATCGGCTCCATGGGGAACGACACGCCGCTCGCGGTCCTCTCCGAGAAGCCGCAGGTCCTCTACAACTACTTCAAGCAGCTCTTCGCGCAGGTGACGAACCCGCCGGTCGACGCCATCCGCGAGGAGATCATCATGGCGGTCGAGACCGCCACCGGGCCGGAGGGCAACCTCCTCGAGCCGGCGCCGTCCTCCGCGCACCAGCTCTCGCTGCCGACGCCCGTCCTGCGCAACGAGGAGCTGGAGAAGATCCGGCACCTGAACGGGAAGAACGGCTCGCACGGCTTCAGGTCCATCACCCTCCCCATGCTCTTCAAGGTGAAGGACGGCGGGGCGGGGCTGCGCAAGGCCATCGAGGACCTGCGCTGGTCCACCTCCGAGGCCATCGCCGAGGGGCACAACATCATCATCCTCTCCGACCGCGGGCACGACGAGGAGTGCGCCCCCATCCCGGCGCTGCTCGCCGTGGCGGCGGTCCAGCACCACCTCCTGCGCGAGGGGACGCGCACGCAGGTCGGGATCGTCCTCGAGACGGGCGAGCCGCGCGAGGTGCACCACTTCGCGCTCCTCATCGGCTACGGCGCGAGCGCGGTGAACCCGTACCTCGCGTTCGAGACCATCCACGACCAGATCAAGCTCGAGATGATCCCGGGCCCCGCCGACGCGGCCGAGAAGAAGTACGTGAAGGCGGTGAACAAGGGCATCGTGAAGGTGATCTCCAAGATGGGGATCTCCACCATCCAGAGCTATCACGGCGCCCAGGTGTTCGAGGCCATCGGCCTCAACCAGGACTTCATCGACGAGTACTTCACCTGGACCCCGACCCGCATCGGTGGCGTGGGCATCGACGTGGTGGCGAAGGAGGTGAAGCTCCGGCACGACCGCGCCTTCCCCCCGAAGCGCCCCATCGTCCACAAGCAGCTCGGCACGGGCGGCCAGTACCAGTACCGGCAGGACGGCGAGCAGCACCTCTTCAACCCGCTCACCATCCACAAGCTCCAGTTCGCCTGCCGCACCGGCAACTACAACCTGTTCCGGGAGTACACGAAGCTCGTCGACGACCAGTCGAAGATCCTGTGCACGCTGCGCGGGCTCATGGACCTGAAGCCGTCGCCGAAGCCGGTGCCCATCGAGGAGGTCGAGCCGGTCGAGGCCATCGTGCGGCGCTTCAAGACGGGCGCCATGAGCTACGGCTCCATCTCGAAGGAGGCGCACGAGGCGCTCGCCGTCGCGATGAACCGCCTCGGCGGCAAGTCGAACACCGGCGAGGGCGGCGAGGATCCGGCCCGCTACCAGCCGGAGGCGAACGGCGACTCCAAGAACTCGGCCATCAAGCAGGTGGCGTCGGGGCGCTTCGGCGTCACGAGCCAGTACCTCGTCAACGCCCGCGAGCTGCAGATCAAGATGGCGCAGGGCGCGAAGCCGGGCGAGGGCGGCCAGCTCCCCGGGACGAAGGTGTACCCGACCATCGCCAAGACCCGTCACGCGACGCCGGGCGTGGGCCTCATCTCGCCGCCGCCGCACCACGACATCTACTCGATCGAGGACCTGGCGCAGCTCATCCACGACCTCAAGAACGCGAACCACGGCGCGCGCGTCTCGGTGAAGCTCGTGGCCGAGGTGGGCGTCGGCACCATCGCGGCCGGCGTCGCCAAGGCGCACGCCGACGTGGTCCTCATCTCCGGCCACGACGGCGGCACGGGCGCCTCGCCGCTCACGTCGATCAAGCACGCCGGCATCCCCTGGGAGCTCGGCCTCGCGGAGACGCACCAGGTGCTCGTCATCAACAACCTGCGCTCGCGCATCGCCGTCGAGTGCGACGGCCAGCTCAAGACCGGGCGCGACGTCGTCATCGCCGCGCTGCTCGGCGCGGAGGAGTTCGGCTTCGCGACCGCGCCGCTCGTCGTGCTCGGCTGCATCATGATGCGCGCCTGCCACCTCAACACGTGCCCGGTGGGCGTCGCGACGCAGGACCCCGAGCTGCGCAAGCGCTTCACGGGGGATCCGGCGCACGTGGTGAGCTTCATGAAGTTCGTCGCGCAGGAGGTCCGCGAGTACATGGCGCAGCTCGGCTACCGCACCGTCGACGAGATGGTCGGGCGCTCGGAGCGCATCGAGATGCGGCCCGCGGTGGAGCACTGGAAGGCGCGCAACCTCGACTTCGGCCGGATCCTGTTCAAGCCGACCGTGCCGAAGCACTACGGCCGCACCTGCCAGATCCCGCAGGACCACGGCCTCGACGACGCGCTCGACTCGACGACGCTCCTCGAGCTGGCGCGCCCCGCGCTCGAGGCGAAGAAGCCCGTCCAGGCGAAGCTGCCCATCCGCAACACGAACCGCGTCGTCGGGACCATGCTCGGCTCCGAGGTGACGAGGCGCTTCGGCCCCCAGGGCCTGCCCGAGGACACGATCAAGCTCCACTTCCAGGGCTCGGCCGGCCAGAGCTTCGGGGCGTTCGTGCCCAAGGGCATGACGCTCACGCTGGAGGGCGACGCCAACGACTACATCGGCAAGGGCCTCTCGGGGGGCAAGCTCATCGTGTTCCCGCCCAAGGCGGCGGCCTTCGTGCCGGAGGAGAACGTGCTCGTCGGAAACGTCGCCTTCTACGGCGCGACCGGCGGCGAGGCGTACATCCGCGGCATCGCCGGCGAGCGCTTCTGCGTCCGGAACTCGGGCGTGGCGGCGGTGGTGGAGGGCGTGGGCGACCACGGCTGCGAGTACATGACGGGCGGCACGGTGGTGGTGCTCGGTGAGACCGGCCGCAACTTCGCGGCTGGCATGTCGGGCGGCATCGCCTACGTGCTCGACCAGGGCGGCGCCTTCGCCAAGGTGTGCAACAGGGGGATGGTCAGCCTCGGCCGGCTCGAGGACGAGCAGGAGATCGCGCTCGTCCGCCGCATGGTCGAGCGGCACGTGCAGTACACGGAGAGCACGCTCGGCATGAAGCTCCTCGACGAGTGGAAGGAGGCGCTGCCGCGGTTCGTGCGGGTCATCCCGAACGACTACCGGCGCGTCCTCGAGGCGCAGGCGCGGATGCGGCAGAAGGGGCTCTCGCCCGAGGA
>DASWDS010000187.1:0-2186 GCA_036395165.1 Anaeromyxobacteraceae bacterium
CTCGCGCAGGTGGCGCGGCTCCAATCGAAGTTCCAGCTCGTCTTCGCAGTCGACAGCGACGATCTGCCGCCGCCGTTCGATCGCGAGCGGGCGCGCTCGGCCGACCGTGACGTGGACGACGACGCGATCGCGGAGGACCTCGACCACGACGACGAGGTCGAGCGGGACGTGGACGAGTAGCGGGCTGACGCGCCGCCCGCCCCGTCCCCACATTCAGGGTGGGTGTGAGGGCAAACCGCCGGGCAGGCGCCCGGCGAGGAGGGTGCATGCGCGCGTCGCCGTGGGAGGGCCGCCTCCTCGTCCCGCTGCTCCTCGCGGCCAGCGTGGCCCTCCTCGTCGGGGCGGCGCCGCGCGCGGGGACCCCCCAGGACCTCGTGGAGATGGAAGTCCTCGGGGTCGTCCCGCTCGAATCGGAGGCGGCGAGCCTGCTCGTCCTCCGCCAGAAGGGCGGCCCGGCGGTCCTCCCCATCTTCGTCGGCCGCAACGAGGGCGCCGCGATCGACCTCCGCCTCAAGCGGAAGCCGTCGCCGCACCCGCGCGCCGCCGACCTGCTGGAGAAGGCGATCGCCGCGCTCGGCGGCAAGGTTACTCGCGTGGAGATCCAGGGTGTGCAGGCGACGCTCTTCCGCGCGCGGGTGACGCTTCAGCAGGGCGAGCGTCGCCTGGAGGTCGAGGCGCGTCCATCCGACTCGGTCGCGCTCGCGATGGCGTCGCGCGCCCCGATCTTCGCGACGCGCGAGGTGATGGCGGAGGCGGGGCTGACGAAGGAAGACCTGGACCGCCTGCGCGGTCACCCTGGCAAGCCACACGACGACGAGCGCGTGGGGCTCGGGCCCGTCCACGCCTTTTGACTCGTCACAGCTCGAAGCGGTCCGCGATGTCGGCCGCGACCGGCATCCGCCACTCGACGCGATCCAGGGCCTTGGCGATCGAACGGGGCGTGCCGCCCCGCCCCGTCCAGCAGAGCTGGCCGGGGCCCCACCCCTGCTAGCCGGGTCCCGTGCGCCTTCGCGCGCGGCATCCGCCGCTCCGCGAAGCCGCCCCGGCGCGCGGCCTGACGGCCGCGATCACAGATCGAAGCGGTCCGCGATGTCGGCCGCGACCGGCATCCGCCACTCGACGCGATCCAGGGCCTTGGCGATCGAACGGGGCGTGCCGCCCCGCCCCGTCCAGCAGAGCTGGCCGGGGCCCCACCCCTGCTTGGCGGGTCCCTTCGCGCTTCGCGGCCGCGCGAAGCGCCTCCCGCCGCGCGGCCTGACGGCCGCGATCACAGCTCGAAGCGGTCCGCGATGTCGGCCGCGACCGGCATCCGCCACTCGACGCGATCCAGGGCCTTCACGATGCCGACCACCGACAGGACGAGGACGCCGGCGAGGCCGAGCTGGCCGACGAAGCCGAGGTACGGCACGAGCGCGAGCCCGGCGCAGCCGATGCCGGCGAGGCCGAGCGCGAGCCCCTGGCGCGCGTGCCAGCGGACGAGCGGCGCGTCCTTCACGGCGAGGTAGGGGATGAGCGCGAGGAGCCCGAGGTAGCAGAGGACGAGCATGATCGTCTCGTCGCGCGGTGCGCGCGTGGGCGGCGGCGCGCCGGGGGGGCCGGGCGGAGGCGGGAACGGCGGCGGGATCTCGCTGGCCATCGCTCGGGGCTTCAGCTCTCGCGCGGGGGCGAGCGCGGCAGCGGCGTCGCCATCCGGACCTCCGCGCGGAAGTCGTACAGCGACTCGACCTTCACGTTGCGGTACCGCTCCAGCTTGAACGCCATGCGCGAGAGCGTCGCGACGAAGCCGTCGACGTCCGGGAGGTTGCCCTTGCCGGCCTCCTTGCGGAGCCGCTTCACCTCGGCGAGGACCGCCTTGCGGACCTCCTGCGGGTGATAGAGGAACGCGCCCGAGAAGAAGAGCTTCCCGTCGTACGGAAGGAGCCGCGCCTCGAGGAGGTCCCCCTTGTCGAGCCCCGCCATCTGCCGCCGCTCGGTGACGTCGTGCGCGACGTCGGTGAAGACGTCTCGCAGCCGCACCTCGCCCGGCTTGATCTTCTTCACCTCGAAGAGCCCGTGCACGTTCTTCGCCAGCACGCGGTAGGCGGCGAGCTCGTCGGTCGTGAGCTCCGGGCCCATCTCCCGCATGAAGATCTCGATGGTGGTCTCGGCCGAGCCCGGCGGACGGAAGTCGTACAGGTAGTAGTCGA
>DASWDS010000188.1:0-3170 GCA_036395165.1 Anaeromyxobacteraceae bacterium
GCTCGAGCCGTACACGCTGGAGCTCGTCGCGGAGCTCACGAAGGGCGACCCGGACGAGCCGCTCGCGTCGCACGCCGCGAAGCTGAAGCAGCTCGCCGGGTTCTACGCCGACCGCTCGCGGAAGGTCGTCTCGTACTGGACGATGGGCTTCAACCAGCACACGCGCGGCACATGGGTCAACGAGCAGGCGTACATGGTGCACCTGCTCACCGGGAAGCAGGCGAAGCCGGGCGCCGGCGCCTTCTCGCTCACGGGCCAGCCATCCGCGTGCGGCACGGCGCGCGAGGTCGGCACGTTCGCGCACCGCCTCCCCGCCGACATGGTCGTCGACAACGCCGAGCACCGCGCGCACACCGAGCACCGATGGCGCCTCCCGGGGAAGACGCTCAACCCCAAGATCGGCAGCCACATCACGCAGATGATGCGCGATCTCGAGGACGGGAAGCTCCGCTGGTTGTGGGTGCAGGTGACGAACCCGTTCCAGTCCACGGCGAACGCGAACCACTGGATCGCGGCCGCGCGCGAGAAGGACTGCTTCATCGTCGTCTCGGACGTCTACCCGACGCTCTCGACGAAGGTCGCGGACCTCATTCTCCCGTCGGCGATGGTGTACGAGAAGTGGGGCGGCTACGGGAACTCGGAGCGCCGCACGCAGCTGTGGCGCGAGCAGGTCCCGCCGCCCGGCGACGCGCGCAGCGACCTCTGGCAGATCATGGAGTTCTCCAAGCGATTCAAGCTCGCCGACGTGTGGAGCCGCCAGCCCATCCCCGGGCTCGGGGCCGAGGGCTTCGCGGACGGCGCGCTCCCCGACGTCCTCGCCGAGGCGGAGCGGATGGGCTACCGCCGCGACCAGACGCTCCATGACGTGCTCTTCGCCACGGCGGAGAACCGGAAGGTGAAGTGGCCGGATCCGGTGGCGCGCGGCCACGAAAACCACACCGTCGTCCACGGGCAGCTCGACTGGTTCCCCGAGAAGGCGCTCTTCGAGGAGTACGCCGGGTTCGGGCGAGGGCATGGCCACGACCTCGCGCCGTTCGACACCTACTACCGCGACGACGTGCACGGGCTGCGCTGGCCGGTGGTGGACGGCAAGGAGACGCGCTGGCGCTTCAACGAGGAGCACGATCCGTACGCGCGGAAGGGGAGCGGCTTCGACTTCTACGGCAAGGCGATGAAGGCGATCCCGTCGGGCGACCTCGAGAAGATGACCGACCCGAGGCCGGTGACGCTCACCGGGAAGGCGAAGATCTTCTTCCGTCCGTACGCCGCCCCGCCCGAGGTTCCGGACGCGCAGTTCGATCTCTGGCTCTGCACGGGGCGCGTCCTCGAGCACTGGCACTCGGGGTCGATGACCCGCCGCGTGCCCGCGCTCCACAGCGCGGTCCCGGAGGCGGTGCTCTTCATCCACCCGAAGGACGCCGAGAAGCGCGGGCTCGCGCAGGACGACCTCGCCTGGATCGAGTCGCGGCGAGGCAAGGTGCGCGCGCGGGTCGAGGTGAAGGGGCGCAACAAGGTCCCGCGCGGGCTCGTGTACGTGCCGTGGTTCGACGAGGGGGTGTTCATCAACAAGGTCACGCTCGACGCCACGTGCCCCATCTCGAAGCAGACGGACTTCAAGAAGTGCGCGGTGAAGATCTACAAGGACGCCGCCGTCGCCGGGAGCGCATCGTGAACGCGCGCCACGTGACGATCGCCGCCGTCGCGCTCGCCCTCTCCGCATGTGCGGGGGCCCACCCGACGCCGGCCGCCCCCGCGCCCGCCGCGGCGCCCATCCCCGACAGCGCGCTCGGCCTCTCGAAGACGAGCGTGTTCGACGCCCCGGCGCCACCGCGCGTGAAGCCGAACGACAGCGCGCCGGGGGAGCTGCCGGTCCTGACACGGCCGTACGCCGGCGCACCGCCGCGCGTACCCCACGACCTGGAGTCGTTCCTGCCGATCACGCCGAGGTCGAACGCGTGCGCCGACTGCCACTCGGTGGCGGAGAAGGAGCCGGGGCAGCCGACGCCGATGCCCGCGAGCCACTACGTGGACCTCCGGAACGCGCCGGGTCAGCGCGGCGACAAGGTCGCCGGCGCGCGGTGGGTGTGCACGGCCTGTCATGCGCCGCTCACGGACGCGAAGCCCCTCGTCGGGAACGCGTTCGGGACGGTGCGGTAGCGGGCCGCTCAGGACGGAACGACCGGCTCACGCTCGGCGATCGTCCCGAGGAGAATGAAGGAACGACCGCCGCCGTCACGCGCCAGCGCGCGCCGCGCCGACCGACGCGCCGCCTTGTACGCGCGGAGCGGCTACTCCGCCGCGAGGGAAGGCTTCACGCCGAGCGCCCGAAGCGCGATCGCCATCGGGCAGAAGCCCGTGATCGCGCTCTGGGCCATCATGAAGCCGACGAACCCGGTGAGCCAGAGCCAGTTCTGGCTGTGAAACAGCGGGCTCGCGGGCGCGCCGAGCGCGAGCGACAGCACGGTGAACGAACCCGCGAAGAGCCGAACGTAGCGAGGGATGGTCATCCTGGCGATTCCTTGTGACGTGCGGGTGTCAACCTCGAGCGAGTAGCAGCCGCTCTCACCATCGTGAGCTGCGTCGCGTCGAAGGCGCGGCTTCCCCCGCGGCCTTCCCCATGGGAGCCACCCGCCGAGCCAAGGATTCGTCCGACGGAGCAGAATGAGGGCCCGGGTACCCATGGACCCCCTCGGGCGTTCTCCAGGAACAGCCGGGCGACGCGAGAAGAGCCGCCGCTTGGAGCGCGACCGGGCGAGGCGGCTCACCGAGACGCACTCTCCTGATCACGCTGCGGCGGGAGCTCGAGAGGCCGGTCGAAGGGAGGGTGTTGACGCGCATGCCCCTCATCGCGCGGACGACAGGGGCCGCCGGGCGGCCCCCGTCGATCGTTGCGTCGCCAGCCGTGCCGCTGCGTCTCCTCGCTTTATCGGGAGGGCGACGGCGTCCGAGCGGCGAGGCGCCGGGCGACGACCTTGTCCGGGCGCGCGGCCGTGTCGGCAGCGGGGTAGGTCGCGTCGTCATGTCCGGTCGGCGCTGCGGCGACGAGCTCGACGGCCGTGCCGACCTGCACCGGGCCCTCGGGGTACGTCGTGTCATCGTGGGCGATGGCGATCCCGGGGCCAGAGGTCTCACTCCCCGCCACGACGGCGGCGGGCGCGTCCGGCGGATAC
>DASWDS010000189.1:0-4015 GCA_036395165.1 Anaeromyxobacteraceae bacterium
ACGACGACGGAGAAGGTTCCGAACACGTCGGCCACCGCGGCGTCTTCCGGGAGTGACCTCAACGGCAAGGCCGCCCAGGCGGCCGCGCGCACGATCAAGAAGCGGCTGGCGCGCTGCGCCGCGGCGCTGCTCGGCGGGCGACCGGAGGACGTGGTCTTCGCCGGGGGCGAGGTGCGCTCGGGCAGGCGCAGCGTCGCGTTCGCCGAGCTCGCGAAGGCTGCCCACGCGGCCCGCGTGTCGCTCTCCGCGACAGGCTTCTACCGGACGCCGAAGATCCACTTCGACCGGCAGCGTCACCGCGGGCGTCCCTTCTACTACTTCGCCTACGGCGCCGCGGTCTCCGAGGTCCAGATCGACACGCTGACGGGCGAGTACCGGCTGCGGCGCGTGGACATCCTGCACGACTGCGGCAGCTCGCTCAATCCCGCCATCGACCTGGGCCAGGTCGAGGGCGGGTTCGTGCAGGGCATGGGCTGGCTCACGAGCGAGGAGCTCTGGTGGGACGCCGCCGGCCGGCTCCGTACGCACGCCCCGTCCACGTACAAGATCCCGGCCTGCGGCGACGTCCCCGAGGACTTCCGGGTGACGCTGCTCCACGCGAGGAACCGCGAGCCGTCGATTCACCGCTCCAAGGCCGTCGGCGAGCCACCGCTCATGCTCGGGATCTCCGTGTTCCACGCGATCAAGGACGCGATCGCGGCGGTGGGCGAGCACCAGCTCGCGCCGCGGCTCGACGCGCCCGCGACACCGGAGCGGGTGCTCCTGGCAGTGGAGGACCTGCGCGCGCGGCTGGCCGGATCCACGCTCAGGGAGGCGGTGACATGACGGAGTGGATCGCGGCGCTCGCCGAGCTGGCCGCGTCGGGGCGCCCCGGCGTCCTCGTCACCGTCCTCCACGTCGACGGCTCGACGCCGCGCGACGCGGGCACGAAGATGGTGGTCACGGCGGAGGGGCTCTACGGCACGATCGGCGGCGGGCACCTCGAGCTCTCCGGGATCGAGATCGCCCGCGAGCTCCTGGCGGGCCGCGGCGCCGAGGGGAGCGACCCGCTCGTGCGCGAATTCCAGCTCGGGCCGGCGCTCGGCCAGTGCTGTGGCGGCGTCGCGAAGCTCCTCTTCGAGACGATCGTGCCCGCGAGCTGGCGCGTCGCCGTCTTCGGCGCGGGCCACGTGGGGAAGGCGGTCGTGAGGCTGCTCTCGGACCTCCCGTGCCGCGTCTCGTGGATCGACGCGCGCGAGGCCGAGTTCCCGGCGGCGCTCCCGCCGCACGTCGAGCGCGTCGTGGCGGATCCGCCCGAGGACGCGGTGGGCGACCTCCCCGCGGGCGCGGACGTGCTCGTGATGACGCACAGCCACCAGCTCGACTACCAGGTCGTCGAGGCCGCGCTCAGGCGCGGAGACTTCCCCTACGTCGGCCTCATCGGCTCGAGGACGAAGCGCGCGCGCTTCGTCGCACGCCTCGCGAGCCGCGGCCTTCCCGAGGAGCGCATCGCGAGCCTCACCTGCCCCATCGGCCTCCCCGGCGTCGGCGGCAAGTTCCCAGCGGAGATCGCGATCGCCGTCGCGGCCCAGCTCCTGCAGCTCCGGAGCGTGGTGAGTCCCCTCGCGCTTGCCTCCGTCGCTCCTGATTCGTGAGCACGCGAGCGAAGCGAGCGCGCCGGGGCGCCGACGGGGAAGCGGCGGCCGCGCCCGGCGGCGCACGGGACCCGGGCCTGCAGGGAGGGGCGCTGATCGGGGCGCAGGCGCTGGAGGCGCCTGCACGAGCTTTGCTCGGCGGGGAGAGGGCGCAGCCCCCTTTGAAAGACGTCGTGGCCGACCGCCCGCGGATCCTCTTCGTCGGGATCAACCCTGGCCTCCGCTCCGCGCAGCTCGGCCACCACTTCTCCGGGCCGGGGAACCCGTTCTGGCGCCTGCTCCACGCGGCCGGGCTGGTGCCGGCCGCGATGACGTACGAGCAGGACCGCGAGCTCCCCCGGCTCGGCCTCGCGCTCACGAACCTGTGCCCGCGGCCGACGCGCAGCTCCGCCGACCTGACGCCGGCGGAGCTGGTCCGCGGCGCGCGCACCGTGGCGCGAAAGGTGGCGCGCCTGCGGCCGGAGGTGGTGGCGTTCGTGGGCGTCACCGTCTACCAGCGCTGCGTGCGCGAGGCCCGGACCGCGGGCGCGGGCGCCAAAGAGGGCACGTTCGCGGGCGCGCGGGTGTTCGTGCTTCCCAATCCGAGCGGCCTCAACGCGAGCTACCCCGGGTTCGACGCGAAGCTCGTCTGGTTCCGGCGCCTGGCCCAGTTCGCCGCCGGCGCGGCGCGCTGAGGGACACCGCGCCCGCACCCGTCGCGGGTGGTGCCCGTCCCGGCGTTCGCGATAGAGTTCTTCGACCCCGATCGGCCCTCCAGGAGCCTCGACATGCAGAAGACGCTGTTCGCCCTCGCAGCGCTGCTGTTCGCCTTCAACGGGAGCGCCGCGGCGCCCAAGGCCAAGGTGCGCATCGCCCTCATCGTGGAGTCCACGGTGGACGACAAGGGCTGGTGCCAGGCCATGCACGACGCCGTCTCGGCGGTCCAGAAGAAGTACGGGCCCGCGCTCGTCGAGTACAGCTACAGCGAGAAGATGAAGCCTGTGGACGCCGGCTCCGCCGCGCGCCAGTACGCGTCGAAGGGCTTCGACATCGTCATCTGCCACGGCGCCCAGTACAAGAACCTCGTCCTCGAGATGGCGGACGAGTTCCCGAAGACCAGCTTCGCGTTCGGGACGAGCGCCGACGTGGGCCCGAAGAACGTCTTCACGTACATGCCGCAGAGCGAGCAGACGGGGTACCTCAACGGCCTCATCGCGGGCATGACCACGAAGGCGAACGTGGTGGGGGTGGTGGGTCCGGTCGACGGCGGCGACGCGGCGCGCTACGACCGCGGCTTCGTCCTGGGCGTCAGGGCCGTGAACCCGAAGGCCGAGGTGAAGGTGGCCCACACCGGCAGCTTCGGCGACTTCGTGAAGGCCTCCGAGCTGGCGCACACGCAGGTGAAGGCCGGCGCGGATGTGCTCACCGGCTCGTCGCAGCAGGCGCTCGGCGCGCTGCGCGCGGTCGCGACCTACAAGGACCGGCCGATCTGGTGGGTCGGCCAGGACACCGCGCAGCTCGCCACGCCCGAGGGCTCGAAGGTCATCGCGGCCGCCAGCTACGACTACGTGCCGGTGGTCGAGGCGCTCGTCGAGAAGCGCCAGGCGGGCGTGCTCGGCGGCGAGAACCTGCCGCTCAACTTCGCCAACGGTGGCTTCGTCTACAAGTACAACGAGGCGATCGGGTCCGTCCTGTCCAAGGACGTCCGCGCCAAGGTCGAGGCCTCGAAGGCGAGCATGGCCGCCGGCACGCTCCCGCTCGACTGGAAGAGCATCAAGTTCTGACTCGCCTTTCGCCGTTTCTCTTGCTCGCAAACGCAGTTCTCGGCGAGTCAGAGCGATTTCCGGTCGAGCTGCGCTTTCGCGTAGCTCGACCTCAGCTGGGGGGAGCGAGCGCAGCTCCCCCCAGCCCCCCCACCGCGGCGGTCGAAAAGGGCGAAACGTGAGTCTGACCGCAGCGCGCCCCATCCAGCAGCTCGAGCTGGAGAGCATCACCAAGCGATTCCCCGGCGTCCTCGCCTGCGACGGGGTCTCGCTGTCCGTGCGCCGCGGCGAGCCGCTCGCCCTGGTGGGCGAGAACGGGGCCGGGAAGTCGACGCTGATGAACATCCTCGCCGGGCTCTACCAGCCCGACGCGGGGCGCATCCTGCTCGACGGCGAGGCGGTCCACTTCCGCACCCCCGCCAGCGCCCACCAGCGCGGCATCGGCATGGTGCACCAGAACTTCATGCTGGTGCCCAACATGACGGTGGCCGAGAACGTGGCGCTCGGGCTCTCGTCGCTGCACGCGGGCCTGCGGCTCGACATGGGGGAGGCGCGGCGCCGCGTGATCGAGGTCGCGGAGCACCACGAGCTGCCGGTGAACCCGGACGCGCACGTCTGGCAGCTCTCGGTCGGCGAGCA
>DASWDS010000190.1:0-4713 GCA_036395165.1 Anaeromyxobacteraceae bacterium
CTCCGACGGCGGCGTGAACGTCGCGCCCTCGCTCGCCGAGAAGCGCGCCATCCTCGCGAACGCGGTGCGCGTCTTCCATCGCCTCGGGGTCGACCGGCCGCGCGTCGCGGTCCTGTGCGCGGTCGAGACGCCGGTGGCGGCCATGCCCCACGCCTTCGACGCGGTCGCGCTCTGCGAGGCGGCCGCGCGCGGAGAGCTGCCGCGCTGCGAGGTGTTCGGGCCGGTCGCCCTCGACGGCGCGCTCTCGGTGGCCGCCGCCCGGTCGAAGGGGATCCTCGCGCCCGCGGCCGGGCGCGCCGACATCCTGCTCGTGCCGACGATCGAGGTGGGGAACGCGCTCGGCAAGGCCTTCACCTGGCTCGCCGGCAAGGCGGTGGCGCACGTGATCGAGGGCGCGCGGGCGCCGGTGCTCATCCCGTCGAGGGCGGAGCGCGCCCACGACAAGCTGTGCTCGGTGGCGCTGGGCGTCCTCGCGGCGCGCGGCGGGGGAGCGACGCGATGAGCGATCTCGTCCTGGCAGTGAACCCCGGCGCCGGCTCCACGAAGGCGGCGCTCTTCCGGGGCGGCGAGAAGGTGGCGGAGCACGCCGAGCGCCACGCCGACGCGGAGCTGGCTGGCTTCCCGCGCATCGCCGATCAGCTCGGCTGGCGCGCCCGGGGGGTGCGCGCCTTCCTCGCGCGCGCGAAGGTCGGGCGCGGCGGGCTGGGGGCGGTGGTCGGCCGGGGCGGCCTCCTCCGGCCCGTCGAGAGCGGCACGTACCTCGTCGACGCGGCCATGCTGCGCGACTCCGAGCGGGCCGAGCGCGGCGAGCACGCCGCGAACCTCGGACCGCCGCTCGCGAACCTCCTCGCCGAGGAGCACGGCTGCCCGGCGCTCGTCGTCGACCCGGTCTCGGTGGACGAGCTCGACGCGGTGGCGCGCCTCTCCGGCCTGGAGGGCGTCCCCCGGCGGAGCCTGTGCCACGCCCTCAACATGCGCGCCGTGGCGCGCCGCGTCGAGGACCTGAAGCTCGTCGTCGCGCACCTCGGCACGGGCGCGTCGCTCTCGGCGCAGCGCGGCGGGCGGCTCGTCGACGTGGTGAACCCTCAGGACGAGGGGCCGTTCTCGGGCGATCGCGCCGGCGCCGTGCCGGTGACCGCCGTCATCGAGCTCTGCTTCGCGCGCGGCGCCGACGAGCGTGCGCTGCGGCGGCGGCTCTTCGGAGAAGGCGGGCTCTACTCGTACCTCGGGACGCGCGACGTGCGCGAGGCCGCCGAGCAGGCGGCGCGCGGCGACGCCACGGCGGCGCTCGTCCTCGACGCGATGGCCTACCAGATCGCGAAGGCGGTGGGCGAGATGGCGGTCGCGCTCTCGGGCGAGGTGGATGCCATCCTGCTCACCGGCGGCGCGGCGCACGCGGGCGCGCTCGTGGCCGCGATCCGCCGGCGCGTCGAGTGGATCGCGCCTGTCTTCGTCTACCCCGGCGAGGACGAGCTCGCCGCGCTCGCGGAGGGGGCGCGGCGCGTGCTCACGGGCGAGGAGCAGCCGAGACGGTACGGGTGAGCGCCCGCCCACGCCGCCATTTCACGAGCGCGTAGGCGGCGCTGGCGAGGAGGACCGCGATGACGAGCAGGAGCTCTACCTCGTGCATGCGCCGCTTCACGTCCTCGAGGTGCGCCGCGAAGAGGTAGCCGAGCGAGACGACGAGCGGCACCGAGAGGATGGCGGAGAGCGCGTCGGCGAGGAGGAAGGTGCCGGCGCGGACCTCGTGCGTGGCCGCGAGGATGAAGGCGGGCACGCGCAGGCCCGACATGTGGCGAGCGACCATCACCGTGAGGAAGGCGTGGCGCGCGAAGTGGCGCTCGAGCAGCTCGCGCCGGCGCGGCGTCAGCAAGCGCGCCACCGCCGGGCGCGCGAGGAGCCGGTCGCCGTGCTGCTGGGCGAGGCGGAAGAGGAGGAAGTCGCCGGCGACGATGCCTCCATAGGCGCACGCGAGCGCGGGAACGAAGTCGAGGATCTCGCGCCGCGCGAGATAACCCGCGCTCAGCTGGATCACCTCCTCCGGGAACGGCATCCCCACACCACCCGCGACGAGCAGGCCGGCAATGGCGACATACCCGAAGTGGGTGAGGACCCGGAGGAGCACCTCCGGAACATAGCGCTCGGAGGGGCGCTCGGGATCGGCGTGCGTGACCCCGCGGCCGGAATCCAGCAGGGCGGCGGCGGTGGCGAAGGCGCGCGGCGCAGCGCCGGACCTCTGGAAGGCGCGGGTGGCGGCGAGCCCGGCTCGTGGCCGCCGCCACCCGCTTCTCCCGCTGTCCCCAAGCTCGAACGCCCGGCTCGAGGCGATCGTGGAGACGTGGTCGCGGAAGAGGACGAAGCCGTCGCAAGGGATGGGCCAGCCACAGAGCCCGGCGAACGCCGCAAGAGCGCAGCCATTCCCGCTCGGGGCGCCCGTGCGCCTACAAGAGCCTTGTAGCAGCCCCTCGCGGTTTCTTGCAGCCCTCAGCCGTCCTTCCAGCGCGACAGGTCGACTCCGTAATCCATGATCTTCTTCATCACCGTGGGGTACGAAACCCCCATCCAGCGGGCGACCTGGCTCCGATTGCCCTGCGCCCGCTCGAGGAGCTGGACGAGGTAGGCCTTCTCGACCTGCTCCAGCGACGGCGGCGTCTCGCCTTCGACCGGGATGGGGTGTGCGGTGGGCGCCGGAGCGCGCTCTTCCTGCCGGAGCAGGACGACCTCGGCCGAGAGCTCGCGGCCTCTTTCGAGGATGACGGCGCGCTCGATCACGTTGCGCAGCTCGCGGACGTTGCCTGGAAACGGGTAGGCGAGGAGCCGCCGCTCCGTCTCCGGCGCGAGGCCCTCGATGGCCTTCCCGGCGCGCGCCGCGAGCTCGTCGAGGAAGAAGCGCGCCAGCGGCAAGACGTCCTCCTTGCGCTCGCGCAGCGGCGGGACCTGGATGTGGAAGACGTCGAGGCGGTGGAAGAGGTCGAGCCGGAACCCGCCGGCCTCGACGCTCGCCATGAGGTCCCGGTGCGTCGCCGAGATGAAGCGCACGTCGGCTCCGATGTCGCGGGTGCCGCCGAGGCGCCGGAACACCTGCGTCTCGACCACCTTCAGCAGCTTCGCCTGGGTGGCGAGCGGCATGTCCCCGATCTCGTCGAGGAAGAGGGTGCCGCCCTCCGCCTCCTCCAGCAGGCCGGGCTTCGCGCGCTTCGCGTCGGTGAAGGCGCCCCGCTCGTGTCCGAACAGCTCGGCCTCGAGGAGCGTCTCGGGGATGGCGGCGCAGTTGAGCTCGACGAAGGGCGCGTCGCCCCGGCGCGGCGTCTTCACGTGCACGAGGTGGGCGACCAGCTCCTTGCCGGTGCCGGTCTCGCCCTCCACGAGGACGGTCGTGTCGGGCGAGGCGGCCACCTTCTCCGCGAGCTCGACCACGCGCTGCATGGCGGCGGAGCCGCCCATGCACATGCCGCGCTCGACCCTGCGGCGCGCGACGCCCGAGAAGCCCTCGGCGCGGCGCCTCAGGCGGCGCGCCTCGAGCGCCTTCTTCACCGTCATGACGAGCGCCGGGAGCTGGATCGGCTTCGTCAGGTAGTCGAAGGCGCCGAGCTTCACTGCCTGAACGGCGTTCTCGATCTCGCCGTACGCGGTGGCCATGACGACGAGCGGCTCCTCGCCGGCCGCGTCGGCGCGCAGGCGCTCGAGCACGGACAGCCCATCGGCGTCGGGCAGATTGCGGTCGAGCACGACGACGTCCGGACGCAGCTCGCGCGCGACGGCGAGCCCCTCTCCGCCGGACGCGGCGCTCCTCGTCTCGAAGCCCTCCGCCGAGAGCGCGGCCTGCGCCACGACGCGGAACGTCTTCTCGTCGTCGATGATGAGGACCTTCTGGCTCATGGCTTCGTGGCCTCGGCGGCGCGCGCGCGCCGCCATGTCGTCGCCCCGAGCGGCAGGGCGATCCGGAACACCGTCCCGCCGCCCGGCCGATCGAGCGCCTCGATGCGGCCGCCGTGCGCCTCGAGGACGCGTCGCGCGATGGCGAGCCCGAGGCCCGTGCCGGTGCGCTTCGTCGTGACGAAGGGCTCGAAGAGCCGCTCCTTCACCTCCGCCGCGATGCCTGGTCCGCGGTCGGCCACCTCCAGGAGAGCCTGCCGCGCGTCGCGGCGGAGGCGGATCCCGAGCCGCCGCTCGCGCGGCGCCGAAGGCGCGCCGAGCGGCTCCCCGAACGCGCCGGGGCCCATCGCCTCGAGCCCGTTCCGGACCACGTTCTGGAGCGCGCCGAGGAGCTTGTGCGCGTCGGCGCGCACGAGGGCGTCGTCGTCGTCGCCCAGGTCGAGCTCCACCTCGACGCCGCAGTCCTGCGCGAGATCGGCGTTCGCCGCGACGGCGCGCCTGCACACCTCCTGGAGGTCCGCCTCGCCGAGGTCGAGCCGGGGCGGCGCCGCGAAGAGCGTGAGGTCGTCGGCGACGCCCCGGAGCCGCGCGATCTCGGAGCGCGCCTGCGCGTGCACCTCGTCGGCGGTGGCGGGAGCCGCGCGGCGCGAGGCGAGCAGATCGAGCGCGACCGAGAGGCCGTTGAGCGAGTTCTTCACCTCGTGGGCGATGGCCGCCGCGGTCTTCCCCATGGCGGCGAGCTCGCGCGACTTGCCGAGCTCGAGCTCGGCCTTCTCGAGCCGGCCGATGGCGAGGGCGAGCAGCGCGCCGCCGACGCCGGCGAGGAGGAGCGCGACC
>DASWDS010000191.1:0-22606 GCA_036395165.1 Anaeromyxobacteraceae bacterium
CTCCTGGGAGCGGCGGAGAGAGGCGATGCCCCGGCGGCAGGCGGCGCGGTGGCGCTCGTCGTCGAGCACGCCGAGCGCCTCGAGGACGCGGCCGGTCACGTCGGGCGAGGACGGATCGCAGAGCGAGTCCATGTCGGAGAACGGGATCTCGTTCAGGAAGGCGCGGTCGTTCTCGACGTCGAAGGCCGCCCACCCGCCGTCGCGGTTCTGCATCGAGACCATCCACTCGACGCCGCGCCGGAGGACGGCGTCTCCGCGCGAGGCGGGGTCGCCCTTCAGGAACGCGAGCACGACGGCGGCCGTGTCGTCCACGTCCGGGTACCACGTGTTGGCGTGCTCGAACGACCATCCCCCCGGCTTCCCGCGCCGGTTGTAGACCTTCCAGTCGCCGTGGTCGTCCAGGATCTGCTTCCCCGCGATCCAGCGCCGCACCATCGCGAGGCGCGGATCCCGGCCGTCGTGGCCCGAGTCGGCGAGCCCGATGAGCGCGAGCGCCGAGTCCCACACCGGCGACTGGCACGCCTCGATCCGGAAGCCCTCCGAGTCGAGGATCCCGAACCGCTCGATCGCCTCGAGCCCGCGGCGGACCGGGCCGGAGTCGAGCGGGTGGCCGGCGAGGTGGAGCGCGAGCACGCCGTTCAACATGGGCGGGAAGATGCCGGCCCAGTCGCCGCCCGGCTCCTGGTGCGCGAGCACCCAGCGCTCGCACCGCCGGAGCGCGTGCTCGCGCAGCCACGGGAGGGGAGGAACGCCGCGGGCGCCGTCATACGCGCGGAGCAGCGCGTCGCTGGCGTTGAAGAACGCCTTCCAGCCCGCGCCCTCGCGCCGGAGCGTGTCGAGGACGGAGGCGCGGTACTGGACCTCCTTCCTGGCCGGATCGAGCCAGAGGTGGTCGAGGCAGTTGCCCTCGTGCCCCGGCGGGAGCGCGAACACGGGCCGGTGGTGGAAGACGACGAAGAGCGGGACCATCGTGCTGCGCGCCCAGCTCGACAGCCGGTAAATGTTGATGGGGGCCCATGGCGGGAGCAGGACGACCTCGGGCGGGACGGTCGGCACCGCCTCCCACGGGAAGAGACCGAACAGCGCGAGGTTGATGCGCGTGAAGACGCGCACCCGCTCGATCCCGCCCGCCCCGCGCACGAAGCGCTGGGCGCGGAGCATGCGGTCGTCATCGCGCGGCAGGCCGAGGAGCAGGAGCGCGAGGTAGGTCTCGACTGTGGTCGAGACGTCGCCGGGCAGGTTGTGCGCGATGCCCCAGCTCCCGTCCGCCTTCTGGCGCGAGAACAGGTACCGCGCGATGGCGTCCCTCCGCTCGTCGAGGTCGAGCCCCAGCGCCTGGCGCAGGAGCACGTACTCGGCGGTGATGGTCGTGTTCGACTCGAGCTCTGCGCACCAGTGGTCGCCGCGCTGGATGCGCAAGAGGAAGTCCTGCGCGCCAGCGGCTGCGGCGAGTGAGGCTGCGCCGAGCGGCTCCGAGAGGCACCGCACGTCCGCGGTGGTCACGCGCGTCTCCCGGCCCCATTCCGCATGCCGGAAGTCCAGGCGCGCCACGCGGAGGTGGGGACCAGGGCCAGCTTCTCCGCGAGCGAGAGGTGCGCCCGCTGCCCGAAGACGTCGTACCCGGAAGCGCGGATCTTGCCGAGGATCCCCGAGTAGGCCTCCACGGCGAACTCGAAGGCGGCGCGTCCTCGCGCGCTCGTCAGCAGCGGGATGAGGGCGAGGCCCTCGTCGTACAGCCGGCGCGCGCGCTGGATCTCGAACTCCATCAGCTCACGGAAGCGAGCGTCGACGCGGCCGGCGGCGAGGTCGGCCTCGGAGACGCCGAACCGGCGCAGGTCCTCCTGCGGCAGGTAGACTCGTCCTCGCCGCAGGTCCTCGCCGACGTCGCGCAGGATGTTGGTGAGCTGCATGGCCGTCCCGAGCGTCTTCGCGTGCTCGAGCGCGCTCGTGCCCGCGCGATAGCCGGCGACGGGCGTGATCATGAGGCCGACCGTCCCCGCGACCCTGTAACAGTACAGCTCCAGGTCCGCGAACGTGGCGAACCGCATCGGCTCGATGTCCATCGACAGGCCGGCCACGAGATCGTCGAACGGCTCGAGCGGGATTCCGTACCGGCGGATGGTCTCGCCGAGCACGGCGAAGCGGGGCTCGCGGCTCTCGCCCGCGACCGCGCGGCGCAGCTCCTCCTGCATCCAGCTCAGACTCGTGCGCATCTGGCCGGGCGTCTCGCCCGGCGCGGGCTCGTCCACCAGGTCGTCGGCGACGCGCGCGAACCCGTAGAGCGCGGCGATGGCGTTGCCCCGCTCCGGTCCGAGCACCCGGGCCATGACGTGGAAGGTCTTCCCGTTCTCGCGGAGGATCTGCCAGCACTCCGCCCAGCCGCGCAGCAGGGCGGCCTGGGAGAGGCGGTCGCCCTGCGGCGATGGGTTCGGGTCGGTGACCAACTTCCTCATGTGCATCCCCCTCCTCCTAAGTCGCCGCGCCGACCGGGCCGGCACGCTTCGCGGCCTGCGAGCGCCGCGCGCCCAGCCGTTCGTGCGCGCGCAGCGCCGCGATCTTCCCCGACAGCGCCGCCGTCGGGACCGCGCCGGGCCAGACGGTGAAGTGGCCGGCCATGTGAAAGTTCTCGAGCGGCGTCGCGACGTGCGCGAGCGGATTCACGAACGGAAAGTTGCGCCAGTTGAGCTCGAACCCGCACGTGCCGCCGAAGGCGTTCCGCGTGAAGCGGACGGCCGAGGGCGGCGCGCCCACGTCCAGGTACGCGATGCGATCGCGAGCGCCCGGCACGAGCTTCTCGAAGGAGGCGACGAGCTGCTCGGCGACGGCGCGCTTGCGCCGGCGGTACTCGGGAGGGCGCGGTGGCGTGGCGCCCTCGCGGGCCGGATCGCCGGCGAGGCCGGTGCCCCAGCCGCCGAGCCAGTCGTGGCGCGTGAACGCCTGCAGCACCACCGCCGACCGCGCCGATCCTCCGGAGGAGGGATCGGCGGCGCCGTGGGCGGTCACCTCGAGGAAGGCGCTGCCGTGCGCCTCGGCGTCGCGCGGGTCGATGGTGGTCCGGCAGTCGAACGTGGGGAAGAAGAACACGTGCGATGTCCCGAGCCGATCCCGGAGCTCCTCCGGCGGCATGTCGAGCCCCAGGTACACGGAGACCATCGCGTCCGAGTGGCGCGCCCGGTCGAGCCGCGCGATCACGCGCGGGTCGTAGCGCTCGGCCCCGACCAGCCGATGGACCGCCTGGCGGTAGTCTCCGCAGTAGACGACCTCGTCGGCGGCGAAGCGTTCGCCCTTGCCGGTCACGACGGCGGTCGCGCGGTCGCCGCGCGTCTCCAGCGCGGTCACCGTGCGCTTGAAGAGGAAACGGACGCCGCGCTCCCGCAGACGCGCGACCCAGCGGTCGAGCCAGGGTTGCAGCCCGCCCTCGGGATACCAGTAGTCGTTCGCCCAGAGGTGCCAGAAGGCCGAGGCGACGAAGACGTTCATGCCGGTGTAGCCGCACCGGGAGAGGAGGTCGCGGACGCCCGACGGCGGGAGCTGCCGCTCGTACCAATCGGTGAAGTCGTCGAGCATCAAGGTGCGAAGGTCCTGGAGCTGCCGCACCATGCGTCCCGGCGACGCCCAGCCGGAGCCCGCCACCGCCTGGGCGATCCAGCGCGGCAGCGAGAGCGGGCTCTCGTCGCGCACGTAGGGCACGCGGTCGGGCGTGAAGAGGCGCTGGATGAGCTGCGAGGTCCGCTCGTGCAGCGCGAAGGCTCGCTCGAGCCCGGCTGCGCTCTCCGGGAACGCCTGCTGGAAGGCGCGCCCGATCTGGGGGAGCGACTCGACCACCGCGTCGAGGCCCGGCATGACGATCCGGTACCTGGCGCGCCGGAAGCGCGCGAGGTCCTGCAGCCCGTACTGCTCGAGCAGCGGGAAGACGATCCCCATGTCCTCGAACGACTGGCAGCCCACGTCGAAGTAGAAGCCGTGGCGCGACATGCCGGACAGGAGACCGCCCGCCTGGTGGTTGTGCTCGAGGACCAGCACGCGGTGACCTCGCTGCTGGAGATCGCTCGCCGCCACGAGGCCGGCGATGCCGGCGCCGACGACGAGGGCGTCGTACCGCGGGAGCGAGGGGTCGAGTCGCGAGGACACGCGTGTCACTCCTCCGCCGTGAGGTCGCGGGCGTGGAAGAGCGTGCGGAGCCGGAGCTCCGACACCCTGCGGCAGCCGGTCACGAACATGGCCGTGCGCAGCTCCTCGATGACGCGCCGGAGCGCTGCGACGGCGTCCTCCACCGACTGCTCCGCCGCGCGCAGCAGCGGGAGCGCCAGGGCCACCGCGTCCGCGCCGAGCGCGAGCGCCTTGGCCGCCTCGATGCCGTTGCGGATCCCCCCCGAGGCGATGACGACGCGATCCGGGAGGACGCTCCGGCAGATGGCGATGCTCTCGGCGGTGGGGGTGCCCCACCGCGCGAACAGCTCGCCGGTGCTGCGCTGGACCGGGTCGGCTGTCCGCAGGCTCTCGATCTTCGACCACGAGGTGCCGCCCACCCCCGAGGTCTCGACGCCGGCCACCGGCAGCTCGCGGATCTTGAGCGCCGTCGTGCGCGAGATGCCCGACCCGACCTCCTTGAGGAGGACCGGGACGCCCACCTCGGGCGCGACGGCCCGCAGCTTCGGGACGAGATCGGCGAAGCGCGTGTTGCCCTCGGGCTGGATCGCCTCCTGGAGCGGGTTCAGGTGGAAGAAGAAGGCGTCGCACCCGGCCCCTTCGACGAGGCGGCGGATCTCGCGCACGCCGACGCCGTAGTTGAGCTGCACCGCGCCGACGTTGCCGAACAGGAGCGGCAGGCCCGGCGCCGCGTCGCGCACCGCGTAGGTGGCGCGCGTCGAGAGATCCTCGAGCATCTTGCGCTGCGACCCGAGGGCCATCCCGACCCCGCACCGCTCGGCGGCGGCCGCGAGCCGCCGGTTGAGCTCGCCGGCCCGCGGCGTGCCGCCCGTCATCGCGCCCACCACGAGCGGCGCGGCCAGCCGCTTGCCGAGGAGCTCGGTCTCCGTGCTCACCGAGGCCATGTCGATGTCGGGCAGCGCGTCGTGATCGAAGCGCAGCCCGGCGAAGCCGTTCGCGCCCTCCGGGCCGAGCTCGACCCGCTCCGCGAGGCAGAGGGCGAGGTGGCTGTCCTTGCGATCGATCTCCGCCATCTCTCAGCCGATCGTGGAACGGATCGACCGGATGACGTTCCCGACGGTGGCCATGCTGTCCTCGACCGCCGTCGGCTCGTACCCACAGTGCACCATGCAGTCGGCGCATTTCGGGTGCCGGCCGGTCCCGTAGCGATCCCAGTCGGTCGTCTCCATCAGCTCCCGGAACGTGCGGGCGTAGCCGCCTTCGCTGAAGAGGTAGCAGGGCCGCTGCCACCCGAGGACACTGTAGTTCGGGCTCCCCCACGGCGTGCACTGATACTCCCGCTCGCCCTTCAGGAAGTCGAGGTAGAGCGGCGAGTGGTTGAACCGCCACCTGCGCTTGGCGGCGGGCGCGAGCGCCTTGCGGAAGAGCTCGCGCGTCTGCTCGCGGTGGAGGAACTTGTCCTGCACCGGGGCGCGCTCGTAGCTGTAGCCGGGCGAGATGGTCATGGCGTCCACCCCGAGCGCGGTCATGTCGTCGAAGAAGCGGTGCAGGTCCGCGGGGTCGTGCCCGAGGAAGATGGTCGAGTTCGTCGTCACCGTGAACCCGCGCTTCTTCGCGGCGCGGATCGCCTCGACGGCGACGCGGTAGACGCCCGGTCGCTGCACCGAGGCGTCGTGGCGCTCCTCGACGCCGTCGAGGTGGACGTTGAACGTGAGCTGCGCGCTCGGCCTGAAGAGATCGAGCTTGCGCTCGAGCAGGATGGCGTTCGTGCAGAGGTAGACGAACCGGCCGCGCTCGATGAGGCCCTGGGCGATGCGATCGATCTGCGGGTGGATGAGCGGCTCGCCTCCGGCGATGCTCACCATCGGCGCGCCGCACTCCTCGGCGGCGGCCCAGCACTGCTCGGGCGTGAGGTGCTGCTGGAGGATGCTCTCGGGGTGCTGGATCTTCCCGCACCCCATGCACTCCAGGTTGCACCGGAAGAGGGGCTCGAGCATCAGCACCAGCGGATAGCGCTTCCGGCGCCGCAGCTTCTGCTCGACGATGTACTTCCCGACCGCGACGGCCTGCTTCAACGGGATGCCCAAGAGACGTGCCTCCTCGACTGTGGGATGAATCCGTTCTGCTCGAACCACGCCACCGCGTCCTCGAAGGCGGCGCGCACCGGCGTCTGCGGCAGCCCGAGCTCGCGCACCGCCTTGCCCGGGTCGAAGAACATCCGACGTCGCGCCATCCGCACCGCCTCGAGGGCGACCGCCGGCGGCCGGCGCGTGATCCACGTCGAGACCGCCGTGCTCACCGCCCCGGCCGTCCACGCGACGGCGTAGGGCAGCCGCACGCGCGGCGCGGGGCGGCCGGTGATCTCGGCGAGCTCGGCCAGGATCTCCGCGAGCGTCATGTCGCGGTGGCCCAGGATGTAACGCTCGCCGACGCGCCCGCGCTCGGCGGCGAGGAGGTGACCTTCGGCCACGTCGCGGACGTGGACGATGTTGAGCCCCGTGTCGACGAACGCGGGGAGCTTGCCTCGCGCGAAGTCGACGATGACCTGCCCCGTCGGCGTGGGCTTGCGGTCCCACGGCCCTACCGGCGCGCTCGGATTCACCGCCACGATGGGCAGTCCACGCGCCGCGTACGCCAGCGCTGCCTGCTCGGCCTCGAGCTTCGACCTCTTGTAGTGGCTCGTCACCTGGCCGTCGAGGAGTGGCGTCATCTCGTCGCAAGGAGTCGGGTGCGCCGCCAGCCCGATGGTGCCCACCGTCGAGGTGTACACGACCCGCTCCACGCCTGCGGCGAGGCAGGCGTCCATCACGTGGACGGTGCCCTCGACGTTGCTCTGGTACAGCTCGCGAGGATCGCGGGCCCAGAACCGGTAATCCGCGGCGACGTGGAAGACCCAGTGGCAGCCCTGGACGGCGCGCCGGACGGCGTCTGGGTCACGCAGGTCGCCGACGGCCACCTCCACCGGCAGGCCGTCCACGTTGCCACGATCCGAGGTGGCGCGCACGAGCACGCGTACGTCCTCGCCACGCTCGACGAGCAGGCGCGCGACGTTCGCCCCGATGAACCCGGTGGCCCCGGTGACGAGCACCTTCCGCACGGTAGACGTCCTACCACAATCGCGGGGTGCTCCCCCGCTACGAAATTGGGACCCCTTCTGGCCGGTTCCCACGCGATGGATCCTATGCCGACTGGCCGGTCTCGCGCTCGACGGAGATCCGCGCCGCGAGGGGCCGCTGGCCCGCTCGCATCGCAGCGGGGACTCCGGGCAAACGCCGCCGCGTCACGCTCCAGCTTGCTCGTGCCGGAACACCCAGTACCGGTGCAGCGGGTAGTTCCACACGAGTCCGATCGCCAGCGAAGCCGCGATGACCCCGGGGACGGCCGGGAGACCGAGCCCGTCCACCAGCGCGTAGGCGCAGGCGAGGTTGAGCGCGAGCGACAGCGCGGAGACGCCCAGGTAGCGGAGACCCTCGCGCTCGATCGCCGCCCGGTGCGCCCGGTCGAACGCCCAGTGCCGCTTGAGCGAGAAGTCGGTGGCGGCGCCCGTCACGGCGCCCGCCGCGGCGGCGGTGAGGTAGTGGACGCCGGCGAGGACGAGGCCGGTCACCAGCACCCACTCGAGCCCGGAGGCGATGGCGGACGCGAGGTTGGCACGGACGAAGCGGCCCAGCTCGGCCGCGACGGCCCTCCCTCCCGGCAGCCTCATCGCTTGCGCAGCTCCTGGCGCGTGTACTGGGTGCGAAGCCAGCCGGTCCAGTTGGCGAGCCCGGCGATGATACCCAGCGTCACGAGGACGGGCGTGTGGAACGCCAGCTCCCCGCTCGGCGTGGGACGCCACGCCTCCCACATGGACGACAGGAGGGTGGCGACCGCCAGCCAGGTCGCGCGCTCGTGGCGCTGCATGAGCCCCATCCCGGCGTCGATCCCGTACGACTCGGCCTTCGCGCGCGCGTAGCTCACCATCACCGCGCCCGCGCAGGCGCCGACCGCGAGGATGAAGCCCCACCAGATCGTGCGATAGTACCACGCGTATCCGAAGAAGACCGCCATCTCCGCCCACCGGTCGATGGCCGAGTCGAGCACCTCGCCGGCGTCGGAGGCGAGCCCGCGGCCGCGCGCCACGGCCCCATCGAGCGCGTCGCAGATGGCGCCCGCGACGAGCATGCAGGCGCCCACGCCGAACCAGCCCGCCGCGACGAACAGGGCGGCGACGAGCTGGAGCACGAGCGACGCCCAGCTGAATACGTCGGGGCTCACCTCGAGGCGGATGGCGGTGCGCGCCACCGGCCCGAAGATCCAGAGCCCGCACTCCATCACGTACTTGGAGAGGAGGATGCTGCCCCCCGCCTTCTCCACGCGCGCGGTGCGCGGCCGGCCCTGCGCGGCGGTCTTCACGACGAATGCGAGGAACGCGGCGATGAAGCCGGCGGTCACGAGAACCGGCCCCCAGCGCGTCATCGGCCCTTCGAGCCAGCGAGCGTCGAGCCAGTCGCGGAGCACGCGTCGCCTCTTATCTCACCGGGCCCCTGGCGTGAAGCAGAACCGGCGCGCAGACCCCCATGGTGACTCTCGCGCGACGCTCCGCTCGGATCTGCTCCTCCCGGTCGCGGCGAGGGCGAGGACGATCAGGGCAGCCCGCATCGCCTCGGTGCGTGACGAGCATGGCGGTGGCGGAGGGGAGGATGCGCAGCGTCCTGGCGAGCGCCTCGTCGGCGTGTGCCGCCGCGAGCTCTGCCTGCTGGGTGGCCACCTCGTCGCCGCGCTCCAGGGCGAGCGCCAGCACCTCATCGAGGTCGAGCGCGCCGCACGGCGGGGCGCTACCCAGGATGAGGGTCGTGACGGATAGGAAAATCATCGGTTGCAGGTGAGCCGACGCCGCGCAAGCTCGTGGGCGGGCTCGGGCGTCTCAACTCATCAGGCTGGCGAGAGCACGCAGGGCGTTCACCGCATGAGCAAGATCAGAATCCGCAGCCCGATCCCGGGGCCCCGTTCGCGGGAGATCGTGGCGAAGGAACAGCGCCACCTCGCCCCGGGCCTGCAGGGGTTCGCGCTGTGGGCCGGCGTCGCCATGGCGCGCGGCGAGGGCTCGACGCTGACGGACGTCGACGGGAACACCTACGTCGACCTCATCGGCGGCATCGGCGTGAACGCGCTCGGACACTGCCACCCACGCCACGTCGAGGCGATCGCGGCCCAAGCGGGGAAGCTGACCGTGGGCAGCTTCACGTCCGAGCCGCGCGCAGATCTCGTCAATGAGGTGTGCGCGATGGCGCCGCCGGGCCTCGACCGGCTCCAGCTCTACTCCTCGGGCGCAGAGGCGGTCGAGTCGGCGCTGCGGCTCGCGCGCTGCGCCACCGGCCGGCAGGACGTGGTCGGCTTCTGGGGCGGATTCCACGGCAAGACGGCGGGGGCGATGGCGCTCATGGGCTCGACCGCGCGCCACGGTCTCGGGCCGCTGCCCGCCGGCGCGACGCTCGTCCCTTACGCGGACTGCTACCGGTGCCCGCTCCAGCTCACGTACCCTTCGTGCGGGCTCGCCTGCGCCGAGCTCGCGCGCGAGGCGATGAAGGTGCAGCCCAGCGGACCGGTCGCGGCCGTGGTGGTCGAGCCCATGCAGGGCACCGCGGGCAACGTGGTCCCGCCGGTCGACTTCCTCCCGGCCATCGCCGGCGCGGCCCGCGAGATCGGCGCGCTCCTCGTCGCCGACGAGATGATCACGGGCTTCGGCCGCACCGGAAAGCCGTGGGGTGTCGACCACGCCGGCGTCGAGCCCGACATCGTCACCATCGGGAAGGGGTTCGGCTCCGGGTTCCCCATCTCCGGCGTGCTCGCCCGCGACGCAGTCGCCCAGGCGAAGCCATGGTCGAACCCGTCCGGCGCATCGTCGAGCTACGGCGGGAACGCCCTCGCCTCGGCGGCGGCGGTCGCGTCGGTCCGTACGATCCGCGACGAGCGGCTGTGGGAGAACGCGGAGCGGGTGGGCACCGCGATGGTCTCCGAATTGCGCCGGATGCAGGAGCGCCATCCCTTCATCGGCGACGTTCGCGGGGCCGGGCTCTTCATCGGCGTGGAGCTCGTGAAGGACCGGCGGACGAAGGAGCCGCTCGATGCGGCGCTGATGAGGCAGGTCTACGCGGACTGCGTGCGGCGCGGCCTGCTCGCCATGACCTACACGCCCCACGTGCGCCTGCAGCCCGCGCTCACGATCGACGTCGAGACCGCGCTGGAAGGCCTCGCCATCCTGGGCGAGGTCTTCCGCGGCCTCGAGGACGCAGGAGGCTGGCGGTGAGCGCGATCGAGCGGAGGCGGGAGGAAGATCCATGAAGGCGCGCGCGAGCGGGCGGCGGCTGCGGGGCGCCCTGGCCGGCTACGGCTTCATCGGCGCGCAGGGCCACGTCCCGGCGTATCTGAAGCGGCGCGACGTGGAGATCGTGGCGGTCGCCGACGTGTGCGCCGAGCGCCGCGCGCTCGTCGCCGAGCAGCTCCCGCGGGCGAGCGTCTACCCCTCTGCCGAGGCGCTCCTCTCCGCCGAGCGCGGCCGGCTCGACTTCGTCGACGTCGCGACGCCCCCCTGCGACCACGCCGAGATCGCCCACCGGGCGCTCGACCTGGGGCTCCACGTGCTCTGCGAGAAGCCTCTCGCGACGCGGCTTGCCGACGCGGGCGAGCTGCTCGAGCACGCGGTGCGGGCGCGGCGCGTGCTCTTTCCCTGCCACAACTACAAGCACGCGCCGGTGGTGAGCGCCGTGCGTGACGTCATCCGCTCCGGCCGCATCGGGCGCGTGCGCTCGGTCACGCTCGAGACGTTCCGCAACACGCACTCGAAGGGGATCGCGGAGTGGAATCCGCACTGGCGACGCCAGACCCGCCACGCGGGCGGTGGCATCGCCATGGACCACGGAAGTCACACGTTTTACCTGACGTTCGACTGGATGGGCGCATGGCCGTCCGCGGTGACCGCCAAGATGACCAACGCGGAGCCGGCGCGCTGGGACACCGAGGACAGCTTCTCGGCGGTGCTCACCTTCCCGGACGGCCTCGCGGACGTCCATCTCACCTGGACGGCGGGCGTCCGGAAGGTCATCTACACGGTCCAGGGCGAGCGCGGGGCCATCACGGTGGACGACGACGACATGCAGGTCGCGGTCCAGCGCGCGACGGCGGGGCTGGACGTCGCGCAGGGCGCGGTCGCCTGGCAGGTCGAGCGACACAGCGTCGCGTCGGACTGGATGGACGCCAGCCACACACGCTGGTTCAACGCCATGTTCGACGAGTTCCTGGCCGCCATCGCCGGTGGCGACCACGCGGGCCCGGAGGCGCGAGACGCCTACCGGTGCATCGAGATCATCACCACCGCCTACCGCTCGGCGGGCGAGGGCTCCCGCGAGCTGCCCCTCGGGGCGCCGATGCCCGCCGAGCTGCCCTCGTCCCGGTGAACGACGCGTCCCGTCGCGTCCTGTGCTCCTGTTTCAGGCTCTTCTTCACGACGCGGTCGTCTCTGCTGCCGAGAGTGGCAGAGTGACGACGAACTGGGACCCTCGCCCGGGTCCCTCGCTGGTGGCGCGAATGGACCCGCCGTGCAGCCTGACGAGCTCCTTCGCAAGAGGGAGGCCGAGCCCCAGCCCACCCTCCGTCCTCGCCAGGCCCTGCTCGGCCTGTGCAAATGGCTCGAACATCCGCTCCACCTGTCCGGGTTCCATGCCGATACCCGTGTCCCGTAACGAGATCTCGGCTCTTCCTCCGTCCGCCGTGACGCTCACGATCACGTTCCCACCCGCAGGCGTGAACTTCAGCGCGTTTCGGAGCAGGTTCCCGGCCACCTGCGCCATGCGCGTCGCGTCGGCGTCGACCCAGAGGGGGCCGACCGGCTGCTCGAGGCGGAGATCGATCCCGGCGTCATCGAACAGCGAGCGGAGATCGTCGCACGTCGATCGGATGACGTCCCGCAGATCGAGGCGCGCGCGGTGAATCTCGATCTTCCCACGCGTGATCCGGGTGACGTCGAGCAGATCGTCGACGAGACGTGTCAGGTGCTGGGTTTGGCGCTGGAGGACCTTTCTCGCCCGCGCAGCCAGCGGGCTGTCGGGTGGCGCCCGGTCGAGCAGGTAGATGCTGCTGCAAATCGGCGCGAGCGGGTTCCGGAGCTCATGCGACATGACGCCGAGGAACTCGGTCTTTCGATGATCGGCGCGCTGGAGCTCGCCGTAGAGCCGCGCGTTGTCGATGGCGGTCGCGGCGCGGCGAGCCACCTCCAGCGCCAGCTCGAGATCGGCGCGCCCGTACCGCCCCGGCGTGCTCGAGCCCATGGTGAAGGCGCCGAGGGTCTGCCCGCGGCCCACGAGCGGCACGATCACCGCGCTGCGGGTCCCGATCGCGCGGACGAGCTCCGCGTGGTCCGCGTCCTCGCACCCGCTTCGCAGGACCTCCTCCGTGATGTCGGAAGCCAGGATCGGCTCGCCGCTGCGCAGGCAGGCGGACGCGGGATGGGGTGAGTCCCAGCGCGCCGGGTGGCGCAGCTCCAGCTGCGCGAGGAGCGCTTCCTTCGCCGGGTCGGCGCACGCCCGGGCCACGCGGCGGATCTCGCGGCCCTCGACGAGATCGAGCACGCACGTGTCGGCGAGCGACTTCACGCACAATCGTCCGAGCCGGGTCAGCGTCTCCTCGTAGTCGAGCGACTCCGAGAGGAGCGCCCCCGCGTCGGCGAGGAAGGTGGAGCGGCGCTCCGCCTGCTCGGCGGCCGTCCGCGCCACGCGCTCGCGCTCGAAGAGCAGCGCGTTCTCCATCGAGATGGCCGCCTGCCATGCGAGCAGCGAGAGCGCCGTCAACCGGTCGGGCGTGAACGCGCCGGCGACGAGGTCGTTCTCGAGGTAGACGAGGCCGACCAGGCTCTCCTGCCGGACGATGGGGAGGCAGAGGACGGACCTCGGCCGGTGGGTCGTGAAGTAGGCGTCGGACGCGAACATCCCCGCGCCGGCGGCCGCGTCGTCGAGGATCACCGGCTCCCGCGTCAGGCGCGCGTAGTGGACGACCGACGCCGGCAAGAGCGGGGAGGACTCCACGCGCAGCGACGGGAGGATGCGGGTCGCGACCCCCTGCTCCTCGAGGAGAGCCTCCGCCTCGATGGAGAGGCCGCCGTCGCGCGCGAGGACGAGAAAGCCCCTGCGCGCGCCCCCCTGCTCGAGGACGACCTGGAGCAGCGTGCCGACGAGCTTCTCGACCTCGATCTCGCCCGAGATGGTCTGCGACGCCTTCACCACCGAGAGCAGGTCGACCTGCTCGGCCCGCGCGGCGAAGGTCGCAGTGGGTGCGAGCGGCCGCGGCTCGAGGAGCTGCGGATGGAGCCGCTCGAGCTGCCTGACCTTGCCGTCAGCCCCCCAGCGCATGTAGCAGGCCCGCGCCTCGCGCAGGTAGGTGTCGGCGATCAGCTCCAACCCTCGCGCCCGGTAGAACCTCGAGGCGACCTCGTAGGCGAGCGCCTCGTTCTGGACGAAGCCGTTGTCGCGCGCGGAGCGGATCGCCTGCTCGTACGATCGCGTCGCGCTCTCCGCCTCGCCGTCCACGCGCGCGAGCTCGGCCGCGAGCAGCGCCGCGCGGTTCCCGAAGTTCTCGGGGCAGTTCTCCGCCCAGACCTCGAGCTGCTCGAGATGCGCGACCAGCGCCTCCCGGTGCCGAGGTCGCTCCTCGGCCGATGCGGCGTCGTGGTGCGCCGCGCGTGCGAGCGCGGCGTGGAAATGGTACTCGGCCAGCTCGAAGAACGACGGTGACGTCCAGAGAAGCGACTGCGCCTTCGCAGCGGCCTCGAGGGCGGCAGCATGGTCGCCCGCGAAGAAGCGCCCTTGCAGCTTGCGGATCCAGTACCAGCAGGTGGCGATCGCCAGGCGCGGATCGCTCTCGAGGTGCTGCTCGAACCGAGCTTCGTCGAATGGTGCTTCGTCGAACGAGGAGAAATCCGGCGTCAGGCCCCGCAGGGTCCGGATGAGCCTCAACTGACCGGTGAGGATGTCGGCGACGAGGCCGAACTTCACCTTTCGTACGAAGGCGAGCGCGCGCTCGGCTTCCCGCTGCACGTCCCCGAGCGGCTCGCCGTCGGCGAGGAGCAGCGTGACGAGGCAGTTGCAGGCATAGGACGCATAGGTGAGATCGCCGGTCTCCTGGGCGGTGTCGAAGGCGCGCCGCACCAGCTCGATCCCGCCGCGCAGATGCCTCGTCCAGGGATTGACGAGGTGCCCGAAGCCCACGTAGACCCTCGCCTTGAAGCGAAGAAGGTCGCGCTTCTCCATGAGATCGAAGCCGAGCTTGCCGAAGCGGAACCCAGCCTGGTAGTCGCCGAAATGCGGACCGAGGACCATGCCGAGCCGCAGGTAGCCGAGGCACGAGCCCTCGCTGTTGCCATGCTCCAGGCTGAGGTTCGCCATGCGGCCGACCAGGAGGCAGAACAGATTCTCGTCGGTGAACAGGGCCGGCGACGATCCCCACGTGAGAACGTCCAGCGTCGCGCACCACTCCGGGTCGGCCATCGCGGGCAAGTCGATGAGCTCCTCGATCGAGCGATCCCCGAGCTGCCGCCACAGGCGCTCGTATTCCTGGCGTACCTCCTCCGCCGCCGGGTGCGGTGACCAGTGGACGCCGAGGCGCCGGAGGTATTCGAGGCACGCCTCCACGCTGCGGTCGCTCCGATCCAGGGTCGTGTAGAGAGCCACCTGCGCGCAGGCGACGGCAGCCGCGTCGATGATGATCGCTGCGCGGCGCGCGAGCATCGCGAGCCGCCCCTCCGCCGCCGTCAGCTCGCCCGTCAGGTATTCGCATTCGGCCCGGTGGAGGTCGAGCGCGAAGGCGAGATCATACCGCCGGTCCCAGCGGTCCTCCGCCAGCAGCGCTCCGCCCGCGGCGAGATACTGCAGCGCCGAGGCGTAGGCCGTCGACGCCTTGGCGCGCTTGCCGGCGACGAGGTTGAGCTCGGCCACCCGCTCTCGCTCCTCGCGCGACGTGATCAGCGCGGCGCCGCGGTCGAGCTGGTTCACCGTCTCGAAGATCTTCTCCTCGAGCTCGCCCGGCGGCGTGCGTGCCAGGAGCAGCCTGCCAATCTGAAGGTGCAGCGCCGCGCGCTCGCTTTCGGGAATGAGCGAGTAGGCCGCCTGCTGGATGCGATCGTGCGCGAAGGCATACGAGTCGTGGGAGCGGAGGGCGAGCCCCTCCCTGATGGCCTCCCACAGGCCGCCGAGGGTCTCCTCCTCGGACCTCCCGTGCGTGAGGGCGAGCAGGGAGATCTTGCCCTCGTTCCCGATGCAGGCGGCGATCCTGACGACATCCTGGGTGACGGCCGGGAGCGCGGTCAGCCTCCTCGCCATGAAGTCCGCGACGTTGTCCGTGTAGCCCTTCCGCTGGATGCCGGCGCCGTCCCACCGCCAGGTCAGAGCCGCTTCGTCCAGCTCCAGGAGCTGCTCCCGATGGATCGTCGTGAGGAATTGGATGACGAAGAAGGGGTTCCCGCCCGTCTTCTCGTGCACGATCGCGGCGAGGGGCCGCGCGCGCGCCGGCTCGGAGCGCACCGTGTCCGCCACGAGCTCGGCCACGTGCTCCATGCCGAGCGGTGACAGGACGACGTCATCCACGACGGCCGGCGTCTTGCGGATCCGCTCGAGCATCCGCGTGAGCGGGTGGGATGGGTCCACCTCGTTGTCGCGGTAGGCGCCGATGAGGAGCAGGTATCGTGTGTGCGGATGGGTGATCACGTCCTCGATCAACCGGAGGCTCCCCGCGTCGGCCCACTGGAGATCGTCCAGGAACAGGACGAGGGGATGTTCCTTCCTCGTGAACACTCCGAGGAAATCGCGGAACGCGCCATGGAACCGTCGCTCTGCCTCCGTGAGCGGCAGCTCCGGGACGGCGGCCTGATCACCGATGAGGAGCTTGAGCCGCGGGATCACGTCCGTGATCAGCTTGCCGTTCGTCCCGAGCGCCTTCTGGATCTCCTCCCGCCAGACGCGCAGGCGAGGCTCGCCCTCCGCGAGCAGTCCGGTCACGAGATCGGTCAGGACCTTGACCGGCGTCGAGTAGGGAATCCCGCGAGCGAGCTGATCGAACTTGCCGCCGAGGAAGAAGCCGCGCTCCTTGACGAGCGGCTTCTGGAGCTCCTGGACGAGCGACGACTTGCCGATCCCGGAGTAGCCCGAGACGAGCACGAGCTCGGGGGATCCCGTATTGACCACGCGCTCGAGGGCGCGCAGCAGGACCGCCCGTTCCTGGTCGCGACCATAGAGCCTCTGCGGGATCTGGAGGCGGTCCGGGAGGTCCCGCTCGCCCAAGGGGAACGGGATGATCCGCCGGCTGACGCGCCATGGAGCGAGGCAGCGCTCGAGGTCGAGCTTCAGGCCGCGGGCGGTCTGGTACCGCTCGTCGGCCATCTTGGCGAGGAGCTTCAGGACGATCTGCCCGATGGCCTCGGGCACCTGGACGATCTCCGAGGGCGGGGTCGGTGCGCGGGCCACGTGGCAGTGGATCCACTCCAGCGGGTCGCGCGCCTCGAAGGGGAGCCGGCCCGTGAGCATCTGGTAGAAGGTGACGCCCAGGGAGTAGAGGTCCGTCCGGCTGTCGATGGCGCGGTTCATCCGGCCGGTCTGCTCGGGCGAGATGAAGGGCAGCGAGCCTTCGATCAGGTGTGGCGGCCGCGGCGCCGGATGTTCGCGAGGCAAGCGGCTGGCGAGGCCGAAGTCGGCGAGCTTCACTTCCAGGGTGGCGGGGTGGACGAGGATGTTCTCGGGCTTGAGATCCTTGTGGATGACGCCCTGCCGGTGGAGGTCGGCGACGGCGCCCGCGATGCGAACGGCGAGCTCGAGGAACTTCTCCACGGGCATCGGCGTCCCGAGGAGCCGGTCGAGGGATTGCTCGCCGCAATCCTCGAACACCAACGCTGGCATCCCCTGATACGTCTCGAGCGCGAGCGGCCTGACGATCGCCCGGAGATCGAGCGACGCGGCGGTCTCGTACTCGTGTCGTAACCTCTCCAGGTCCTCCTGCCGGCATCGCCGTGAGTCGAGCACCTTGAGGACGACGGAACAGTGATCGTCTCCGCGCAGTGCGCGGTACATCGTCGTGCAGCCGCCCTGATGGAGCGTCTCCGTCGCGGTGTAATCGTGCTGAGTGGACCCGGCCGGCATGGCGCCGTTCTCCGGAACGAGGCGAACCGCATATAGAAAGAAGGCTTCGTGGGTTCAAGCGGGTCGCCAATCTTCCGAGTGACCTTCCAGGCGCCCTCAATCAGATTGAGCCCGGGCGAGCAGGTGAAAGACGTGAAGGCCCCGGCGGCATCGCCGAGGTGATGCGGGCAGCGAACCCCCGGCTTCGCCGCGGCCCCGCTTGGGTCATGCTTGCGTCAGCGGGCAAGCCGCGGCCCCGCTCGGGGGGCGCGCCTCGTCAGGTTGCTCGTGTGACGTCGAGCAAGCATGAAGCGGTCAACCGATGGCGGACCGAGAGCCGAGCGCGCACGGGCGTGCACCCGCAGATGCACGGGAGGAGGAGACCGTGCTCGCGAGCGATCATGCTCGTCTCTACGAGGAGCTGGAGGCGCGGAACCGAGAGCTGGCCGAAGCGGTCGAGCAGCAGACGGCGACGAGCGAAATCCTTCGCGTCATCTCCCGATCACGCACTGGCGTCCAGCCGGTCTTCGACACGATCGTCGCGAGTGCGGCCCAGCTCTGCGAGGCGAACTTCGGCCTCGTCATGCTCCACGAGAGCGGCTGGCTATCCCTGGCGGCCCGCACCAGCTGCACGCCTGAATTCGCCGACTTCCTCGCGCGGGGTGTGCGCGTGAGTCGTGGGACGGCGGCCGGTCGCGTCGTGATGGAGCGCAGACCGGTCCAGGTGATCGACTTCATGGCGGAGCCGGATATCCCCCCTTCGCCACCGCACCAGATCGAGGGTGTTCGTACCGTGATGGCTGTGCCCATGCTTCGCGACGACCGGTTACTCGGCGTCATCGCCGTCTGGCGGCGCGAGGTGCGGCCCTTCTCGCAGAAGCAGATCACGCTCCTGCAAACGTTCGCAGACCAGGCAGTGATAGCGATCGAGAACGTTCGGCTCTTCACGGAGCTCGAGGCGCGCAACCAGGAGCTGACCGAAGCGCTCGAGCAGCAGACGGCCACCAACGAGATCCTGCGGGTCATCTCCCGTACGCCGACCGAAGATCAGCCGGTGTTGCTTCATGACCTCCAGAGGGAGTTCGAGACGATCGCCTCGGCGGCGCTGAAGCTGTGCGACGCCAGCTCGGCGAACGTGTTCACGTTCGACGGCACATTGCTCCACGTGGCGGCGCTGGCGATGGTCAGTCCGGAGGGTGTGGAGGCCGTTCGTCGGCTGTTCCCGCGGCCCCCAGACCGCGGCCTGGCAGCCAGCCGAGCCGTTCTGACGCGCGGCGTGGTCGCCATTCACGATACGCATGCCGACCCGGACTATGCGCTCAAGAATGGCGAGCAATGGGGCTTCCGCAGCGTGCTGGGCATTCCCCTCATGCGTGACGGCATGCCGATCGGCGCCATCGCGGTCGGCCGGCGTGACCCCGGGCCGTTTCCGGAAAAGCAGATCGCCTTGCTGCAGACCTTCGCCGATCAGGCGGTCATCGCGGTCGAGAACGTTCGTCTGTTCAAGGAACTGGAGGCACGGACGACGCAGCTCGCGCGGTCGGTAGAACAACTGCGGGCGTTGAGCGAGGTGGGCCAGGCGGTCAGCTCGACGCTCGACCTGGAAACCGTGTTGAGCACGATCGTCTCGCGTGCCACCCAGCTCGCCAGCATGGACGGCGGCGCCATCTACGAGTACGAGGAAGAACGGGAGCAGTTTCGCCTGCACGCGACGGACCGGCTGCCCGATGAGCTCGTCGAGGCGCTTCGTTCCACGGCCATACCCAAGGGAGAAGGCTCGATCGGGCGACTGGCGACGACCGGCGAGCCGGTGGCGATCAGCGACATCACGGACGAAGGCATATACCAGAGCCGGGTCCGCGAGATCCTCCTGCGCCTGGGTTATCGGTCGGTGCTGGCGGTGCCGCTGCTGCGCGAGGACCGGTTGCTCGGCGGGCTCGTCGTCAACCGGAAGACCCCTGGCGAGTTCGAGCCACACGTCATCGACCTGCTGAAGAGCTTCGCGACGCAATCTGCGCTGGCGATCCAGAATGCGCGACTGTACCGCGAGATCGAAGACAAGGGCCGGCAGCTCGAGGTCGCAAGCCGGCACAAGAGCGCGTTCCTCGCCAACATGTCGCACGAGCTTCGGACGCCGCTCAACGCGATCATCGGATTCACCCGCATCGTGATGCGTCGCTCGCAGGATCAGTTGGAGCCGAAGCAGTACGAGAACCTGGAGAAGATCCTCACGAGCGCGCAGGACCTGCTCTCGCTGATCAACGCGATTCTCGATCTCGCCAAGGTGGAAGCAGGCCGGATCGAGATCGACCCGGGCGAAGTTCAGCTGGTGCCGGTGCTGGAGCAATGCATGCGCACGGTCGACCCTTTGATCAAGGACACCGTCACGCAGGTCAGGGCCTTCGACCGAGAGCTTCCCTCCATGATGGTCGACGAGGAGAAGCTGCGACGAATCGTCATCAACCTGCTGAGCAATGCCGCGAAGTACACATCGAGCGGCAGCATCCAGGTTCGCGCGCGGTCGGCGAACGGCTCCATCGAGCTCGCCGTCATCGACACGGGCATCGGCATCGCGGCCGAGAAGCTGGACTTGATCTTCGAGGAATTCGAGCAGGCGGATGCCCGCAGCACGCGCGAGTATGGCGGCACCGGGCTCGGTCTCGCCATCGCCCGCCGCCTGGCCCGGCTGATGGGCGGCGACATCCGCGCCGAGAGCGTGCTGGGCGCGGGATCGACGTTCACGCTCACGCTGCCGATCCGCTACCGCTCATCGTGACCATGAAGACGGTCCTGATCGTCGAGGACATCGAGCTGAATCGGGAGCTGCTGGCGCAGCTCCTCGAAGGTGACCATCGGCTGGTGTTCGCGGAAGACGGCTTGGCCGCGCTCGAACGCGCCGCCGAGACGAGGCCCGATCTCATCCTGATGGATCTATCTCTGCCGCGCATGGACGGCTGGGAGGCCACCCGTCGACTGAAGGCGGATCACACGCTGGCGCACATTCCGGTGATCGTGCTCTCCGCCCACGCGATGAGCGGCGACGAGGAGCGGGCACGGGCAAGCGGCTGCGACGACTTCCTGACGAAGCCGATCGACGAGACCCTGCTGTTCGAGAAGATGGCGAGGCATCTTGGGCACTGACGCCGCGACCGTGCTGATCGTCGACGACGAGCCGGTCAACGTCGACCTGCTCGAGCAGGAGCTGGGAGCGGCGGGTCATCACACGGTCAGTGCGGCGAGCGGCGAAGAGGCCGTCGTGCTGGCTGCGCAAACGCAGCCGGACTTGATCCTGCTCGATGTGATGATGCCAGGGATCGACGGCTACGAGACGTGCCGCCGGTTGAAGGCGAGCGAGGCGACGCGCGCCATCCCGGTCATCATCCTCACCGCGCTCAGCGAGACCTTCGAGAAGGTACGCGCGTTTCGCGAAGGGGCGGTGGACTACGTCACGAAGCCCTTCGAGACCGAGGAGCTGCTCGCACGCGTCGGCACCCACATCGCGTTGCGTCGGGAGATCGAGGCCCATCGCAAGTCGAAGGCCACCATCCACCTCCTGGTCGAGGAGAGCCGCTCCGATCGCGATGCGCTCATCGGCGAGTCGTCAGCGCTGCAGCGCGTGCGTGAGCAGATCGCGCAGGTCGCACCGACCGACAGCACGGTGCTGATCCAGGGCGAGACTGGCACCGGCAAGGAGCTCGTGGCGCGCGCGATCCATGAGAAGAGCGCGCGCCGCGAACGTCCGCTCATCAAGATCAACTGCGCCGCCCTACCGCGCGAGCTGGTCGAGAGCGAGCTCTTCGGCCACGAGAAAGGCGCCTTCACCGGCGCCATCCAGCAGCGCCGCGGCCGCTTCGAGCTCGCCGACGGCGGAACCTTGTTCCTGGACGAGATAGGCGAATTGACCCCCGAGGCCCAGGCCAAGCTGCTGCGGGTGCTGCAGGAGCGCGAGTTCGAGCGCATCGGCGGAGCGCGCACCCTGCGCGTCGACGTGCGCGTCATCGCAGCGACGAATCGTGACCTGCACGCCGAGGTCGGAGCGTCCCGCTTCCGCGCCGATCTCTACTTCCGGCTCGACGTCTTCCCGATCGTTCTACCGTCGCTGCGCGAGCGCCGCGACGACATCCCGGGCCTCCTGCAGCATTTCGTGGCGAGAACGGCGCGCAAGCTCGGGCGCGCCGTCGACGGGATGTCCCCGACCTTCATCGAACGAGCTCGCGCCTACGACTGGCCCGGCAACGTCCGGGAGCTCGAAAACCTCGTCGAGCGTGCGCTCATCATGTCGCGCGACGGCGTGCTCGACGCGAGCGAGCTCTTCGCCGGACCCGTCAGCGCGGCGCGAGCGGACCCCACGGGCAACGACACGCTGGAGGAAGTGGAGCGGGCGCATATCCGCCGCGTGCTCGATGGCTCGTCCTGGCGGATCGAGGGGGATCAGGGAGCCGCCCGCAAGCTCGGACTGAACCCGAGCACCCTCCGGGGCCGCATGCGTAAGCTCGGGATTTGCAAGACGCGCTGACCGTCGCATTCGACGGTTCGCCGCCGTCGAGTTTGGCGGGTCCAGCGCATCTGGCGCTCGGGCGCACGGGTTTCACGGTCAATCCGTCGACATGTCGCGGCTGTCCCGGAGCCATCTTCCTGGCACGGCGCATGCCTAGTGGTGTGCCAAGCGGGATCATTCGACCCGTGCACCAGCAACCACCAAGAACGGAGACTGCCATGAGTTTGCGCATCAATTGCAAGGCGCCGAACTTCACTGCGGAGACGACGGAGGGCGTCATCAACTTCCACCAGTGGATCGGGAACGGCTGGGCCATCCTCTTCTCGCACCCGAAGGACTTCACCCCGGTCTGTACGACCGAGCTCGGGTACGTGGCTTTGCTCAAGGATCAGTTCGACAAGCGGAACTGCAAGGTCCTCGGCCTGAGCGTGGATCGCGTGGATGACCACAAGAAGTGGTCGAAGGACATCGAGGAGACCCAGGGCCATGCCATCAACTATCCCTTGATTGGCGACCCGGACCTCAAGGTCGCGAAGGCCTATGACATGCTGCCGGAAGACACCAACGTGTACGGCGAGCTGGGCGTGGTCCTGGGCGGCGACACGTCAGAGAGCCGAGGAGAGCACGACAATGCCACCGTGCGGTCGCTCTTCGTCATCGGGCCGGACAAGAGGATCAAGGCCATCCTCACATACCCGATGAGCACCGGCCGCAACTTCGACGAGGTGCTGCGCGTTCTCGACTCCTGCCAGCTCACCGACAAGCACAGCGTGGCGACGCCCGTGAACTGGAAGCAGGGCGACGACGTGGTCATCGGAAGCTCCGTCTCGGATGTGGAGGCCAGGAGGGAGTTCCCGAGCGG
>DASWDS010000192.1:0-21571 GCA_036395165.1 Anaeromyxobacteraceae bacterium
GCATCACGCGGCGTCCGGGTCCTCGACGCGCGCCGGCTCGCCGCGATCGCGCTCGAAGACGCCAACGCCTGAACGCGTTATAGATCTCGAGACGACCTGACCGCGAACGAAGGATCCTTCCATGTTTGGACTCCGACTCCCTGAGCTGCTCCTCATCCTCCTCGCGGTCGTGCTCCTGTTCGGCGGCAACAAGCTCCCGCAGCTCGGGAAGGGCCTCGGCGAGAGCGTCCGGAGCTTCCGCAGGGCGCTGAAGGAGGCGAAGTCGGACGAGGTCCAGCCCACGAAGGATCCCACGCCCAGATAGCTCCGCTGCGCTGCTTGGGAAACGCGGCCTACGCATCGCCCGGCGCGGCGCGCGAGGCCGCGTGGTGTTCTTGATGGCTCAGCGCTCGACGCTGCAGCCGACGCAGCGGCGGACCTCTGGCAGGGCGCGAAGCCGATCCCGGCCGATGGCGCCGCCGCACACCTCGCACGTGCCGTACGTTCCCTCTGCGATGCGCGCGAGCGCCGCGTCGATCTCGCCGAGCTCGAGCGTGTCGCGGCCTGCGATCGCGCGGCGGCGTGAGCTGAGCAGCCGCGCCGCGTCTGCGGTGACGTCCATGCGATGCGCCCCCCGGGGAGCGACGTTTCAGGAGCCGTGCCGATTCGGATACCGCAAACAAAACGGTCGCTTGCGCCATCAGGGTGCTGCGAAATCTGCGGCTGCGGCGACAGCCGCCGCACCTTCTGCGGAGCGCGCACGCTGGGTAAGCCCCCCGCGGCGATCAGCGAAGGGCGAGCAGGCGTCCGATGCGGTGGGTGGCGCGCAGCACGGCGAGCCCGAGCCGATCGAGCGCCCAGCGCACGAGCCGTGAGCGCCCCGCCAGCTGCTCGGCCGTCACGAGCGGTGTACGCGCGGCGAGTCGCTCCATCCACGCCACGGCCTCGCGCGCCACGGCCGCGTCATTCACCTCGACGAGCGCCTCGAGGTTCGCGAGCGAGAAGGGGTCGAGGTTGAAGCTGCCGACGAGGAGTCGGCGGCCGTCCATGACGGCCGCCTTGGCGTGGAGCACCGTCTCGGTCCACTCGTGGATGCGGACCCCGGCGCGGAGGAGCTGGCCATAGAGGCTCCGCGTCGCCGCCCGCGCCAGGGGGACGTCACTCCGGCCGGGCAGGATGAGCGTGACGCTCACGCCGCGGCGTGCGGCGGCCGTGATGGTCCGGACGAGGCGCCGGTCGGGCAGGAAGTACGCGTGCGCGACGAGGACCGACCGCCGCGCCCCCCCGATGGCCTTGAGGTAGCGTCCACGCAGCCGTCGCCCGCCGCCGAGGCCGGAGAGGTGGATGCGCACGGGGCCGTCGTGCGGCGGCGGCACGCGCGCGTCGCGAAGCCGCCGCGACAGCCAGGTGACCGGTCCGCCGCGCAGCTCCAGCGCCAGATCGAGCCAGTGCGGGACGTCGCACTCGCCGACGTACCCGTACTCGTCGCCGATGTTGATGCCGCCGATGAACGCCACCGCGTCGTCGACGAGCAGGATCTTCCGGTGGTTCCGCCGAAAGCGACCGGCGAGGAGCGCCACGAGCGGGTTGTAGATGGAGACCTCGCAGCCCGCCTCGCGGAGGCGGGCCGCCACCTCGGCGCCGTCGGCGGCCGAGCCCCACCCGTCCACCATCACGCTGACACGCACGCCGCGCCGCGCCGCGGCCGCGAGCGCCTCGATGAAGCGCTGGCCGATCCCGTCGCGAGCGAAGGCGTAGACCTCGAGGCGAATCGCGCTCTGGGCCCTGTCGATGGCGGCGAGCATGCGCGGGTACGCCTCGGGCCCGCCGTCGAGCAGCGTCGCCGCACGAGCCGCGGTCGCGGCGCCTGCCTCCATGCCCGCTTTCCCCCCGGAAGCCATCCGCGACAGCGTACCGCAAGACGCGCGACCTGGTGGGGCGCTGCGACGATCCTGGCATCCCCCGTGTACGGAGGGACGGGCATCTTGGGTGGAAGGAGGATCGCCATGAAGCGCATCCTCGTGGGCGTGGACGGGTCGGAGCCGTCCTACAATGCCGCGCGGCTCGCGGCCGAGATCGCGCTCCGCTTCGGCGCTCGGCTCACCCTCGCCTATGTCATCCCGCGGCTGCTGCTGCCGCCCGACGCCTACGGGGTCACCGTGGCGGAGGTCGAGGACGAGCATCGCGCCTTCGCCGAGAGGCTGCTCGCGGACGCGATGACGAAGCTCGGCGAGGGCGGCCTGGAGGTCGAGCCGGTCGTGCTCTTCGGCGCTCCGGCGGAAGTCCTCGCGGAGGCGGCGCTCGCGGAAGACGTCGGCCTCGTGGTCGTCGGCAGCCGCGGCCGGGGCGCCGTCGCGCGCGTGCTCCTGGGGAGCGTCAGCGACCGCCTCGTGCACATCAGCTCGAAGCCCGTCCTCGTGTCCCGGTGACGCGCGCGGACGGGCGCTCGCGCCCGGCGCCGAAGTTGTGGCAGCATCTCGGCTGGGCCCCTCCGGGTCCGGCGAGGTGTGCGCATGCGGGAGCCCGAGGAAGCGGTCGCGGTCGAAGGCAGTGGGATGCGGGCGCTCAGCGTGGGCGACTTCATGACGCGCGAGCTCGTCACGATCCAGGAGTCGGACGACCTGGCGCTCGCCGAGCAGATGCTGCGCCTGGGCCAGATCCGCCACCTGCCGGTCGTCCGCGCCGCGAAGCTCGTCGGGCTCATCACGTCCCGCGACCTCCTGCGCTCGGCCGCGTCGCGGCCGGCGAAGACGACGCTCGCGCACGAGGTGATGACGCGGGAGCCCACCACGGCTCGCCCGACCACCTCGCTCGTCCACGCCGCGCGCGTCATGCTGGCGAGCAAGTTCGGGTGCCTCCCGGTGTGCGAGGAGGACGGCACGCTCGTCGGGATCATCACCGAGGCGGATTTCGTCCGCTTCGCTGCCGACGTCGTGCAGGATCTCGATCTCGTCGCGGAAGCGATCGGATCGCAGAACCGCGCCTGACGCCCGGCGGGCGTCTTGTCGTGCGCTTGATTTGATCTCGGGCAAGCGGGAGCCTAGAACCCACCCAGGCATGGAAGAGACCTTGTTCGAGGAACTGAAGCGCTACGTCGGCTGGAGCGAGGCGGATGAGGAGGCGCTCCGGAGCCTTCACGGCGTCGCGTCGCCGCGCTTCCCGGACATCGCCGAGGTCTTCTACGCCACGATCCTGTCGCACGAGGGCGCGAAGCAGTCGCTCACGGGCGGCGAGAGCCAGGTCGGCCACCTCAAGATCACCCTCCAGCAGTGGCTCGATCGGCTGCTGCGGGGGCCATGGGACGAGGCGTACTACGAGGCGCGCTGCCGCATCGGGCGCTACCACGTCCGCATCAACCTTCCCCAGCACTACATGTTCGGCGCCATGAACGTGGTGCGCAGGGAGCTGAACGGAATCGTGGACGACGCGTACGCCGCCGACCGCGGGCGGCTCGCGCTGGCGCGCCGCGCCGTGGGCCGCATCCTCGACCTCGAGCTCGCGATCATGCTCCACACCTTCCGCGAGGACCTCCTCGCGCAGCAGGCGCGCGTCGAGCGGCTCTCGACCTTCGGCCAGCTGGTGGGCTCGATCGGCCACGACCTCCGCAACCCGCTCGGCGTCATCGAGACCTCCGTCTTCATCCTGCGCGGGCGCATGGGCGAGGACGAGCGCGTGAAGAAGCACCTCGACCGCATCGGCGAGCAGCTCGGGGTGGCGAACGGGATCATCACGAACCTCCTCGACATGATCCGGAACAAACCGCTCGTGAAGGAGCGGGTGAAGCTCGACGCCGTCCTCGCCGGCGCGGCCGACTCGATAGAGCGGCCGCCCGCGATCGCGGTCGTGGTGGAGGATGTCGCCGGGCTCGAGGTCGACGGCGATCCCGTCCAGCTGCGCCAGGTCTTCGTGAACCTCGTCGGCAACGCGGTGGACGCCGCCGGTCCCGCGGGTGAGGTGCGCGTGCGCGGCGGGAGCGCCGACGGGGTGGTGACGGTCGTCGTCGAGGACACCGGCCCCGGCGTCGACCCCGCCACGGCGCGCCGGCTCTTCGAGCCGCTCATCACCACCAAGGACAAGGGCATCGGCCTCGGCCTCGCGCTGGTGAAGCGCATCGTCGAGCGCCACGGCGGCACCGTCGCGTACGAGGCCCGCGAGAGCGGCGGTGCCCGCTTCACCGTCCGTTTTCCCACGTGAGGTGCGCGATGCGCCACTACCTCGTCGTCGACGACAACCGCGCCTTCGCCGAGAACCTCGGCGAGATCGTGGGCGACCTGGGCGACGAGGTGTCCGTCGCCGAGAGCGGCGAGCAGGCCCTGGCGTTGGCGTCGAAGCGCCACTTCGACGCCATCGTGACCGACATGCGCATGCCGTTCATGGGGGGCGCGGAGCTCGTGCACCACGTTCGCCGCATCGACCCGGGCGTCGCCGCCATCGTGGTCACCGCCTACGTGCGCGACAACGACCTCGACGCCGCGCGCCGGGAGGGGCTCCTCGCGACGCTCCCCAAGCCCGTCCCCATCGGCCGCCTGCTGGAGCTGCTCGCGGTCGCGCGCCGCGACGGGCTGTGCGTCGTCGTCGAGGACGACGTCGCGCTGTGCGACAACCTCTGCGAGGCGCTGCGCGGCCGGGGGTTCGCGGCGGTGACCGCCGCCTCCGTCCTCGAGACCGAGCGACTCGGGCCGGTGAAGCCCTTCTGCGCGCTCGTGGACCTGCGCATCCCGGGCGGCCCGGCGGGCGAGGCGATGCGCAGGGTTCCGGAGAAGTTCCCGGGGATCCCCATGGTGGTCGTGACCGGCTACCACGACCAGCCGCCGCTGCCGCACGTCGCGTTCTTCTCGAAGCCCTTCGACACGGGCGCCCTGCTCGACGCGGTCGAGCGGCAGTACCAGGCGCGCCACCCGACGGACGCATGACCCAGCCCCAGAAGAAGCCGCGCGTCCTGGTCGTGGACGACAACGGCAGCCTCGTCGAGAACCTCACCGAGATCCTGGACGACGCGGGGTACGCGGTCCACGGCTACGGCACCTGCGCCGCCGCGCTCACCGGCGCCCGCGAGGGGTTCGACGTCGCGCTCGTGGACCTGCGCCTGCCCGACGGCGACGGGACCGAGCTCGCGCCGCGGCTCAAGGAGGCGTCGCCCGACGGCGAGGTCGTGCTCCTCACCGGGTTCGCGACGCTCGAGTCCGCCGTCGCGGCCGTCCGCGCGGGCGCCTGCGCCTACCTCGTGAAGCCGTGCGCCACGCAGGAGCTCCTGGTGACCGTGGAGCAGGCCATGCGGCAGGTCCGGCTCCACGGCGAGAAGCGCGAGCTCTCGCGGCGCGCCCAGATGGCGGAGAAGCTGGCTGCGGTCGGGACGATGACGGCCGGGCTCTCGCACGAGATCCGGAACCCGCTCAACGCCGCGGCCCTCCAGCTCACCGTCCTCGAGCGCCGCGTCCTGAAGCTCGGGAGGGACGTGCAGCCCCCGCTCCTCGAGCCGCTCCACCTCGTTCGCGACGAGATCCGGCGCCTCGACCACATCCTCGAGGACTTCCTGCAGTTCGCCCGGCCGCGCGACTTCCAGCCGCGCCCGGTCGAGGTCTCGACGGTGGTGACGAAGGTGCTCGATCTCCTGGAGGGCGAGGGGGAGCGGCGGCGCGTCACGCTCTTGCGCGAGTTCGAGCCGGTGCCGCCGGTGGCGGGGGACGAGGAGCGGTTGCGCCAGGTGGTCATGAACCTCGCGCTCAACGCCCTCGACGCGGTCGGCCGCGGCGGGACGGTGCGGGTCTCGTGCCGGCTCGAGGAGCCCGACGCGCGCGACGTCGCCATCTACGTGGACGACAGCGGGCCCGGAGTCCCCCAGGACGTCCGCGACCGCCTCTTCGAGCCCTTCTTCACCACGAAGGCGCAGGGCTCCGGGCTGGGCCTCTCGATCGTGCACGCGATCGTGACGCAGCACGGCGGCACGATCACGATCGAGGACGCGCCGGACGGCGGCGCGCGCTTCGCGCTGCGGCTGCCGCGGGCGAGGTAGCGACCACGACGGCTGGCGCGCGCCCGGGCCGCTCTACTCGACGCTGCGCTCGGGCTCGCCGGCCTGGGCGGCCTCCTCGGCCTCGCCCGCCTCGTCGCGAGTCGGGGCGCCGCCCGAGGCGTACTCCTTCAGCCGGTACTGGATCTTCCGCACGCTGATGCCGAGGATCTCGGCCGCCCGCGAGGTCGAGCCGCCCACCATCTCGAGGGTGCGCAGGATCGCCTCGCGCTCGATCTCGTACAGCGTCGCGCCGGGGATGAGCGCGCCCGGGGCACGCTCGCGCGGCCGCGGGCCGCGCAGGGACGGCGGCAGGTCGTCGGCGGTCAGCTCGGTCGTCTTGCACAGCACGACGGCGCGCTCGACCACGTTCTCGAGCTCGCGGACGTTGCCCGGCCAGTCGTGGCTGAGGAGCGCGTTGAGCGTGCCCGGCGCGAGCCCGCGGATGTCCTTGGTGTACGCCTTCGAGTACTTCTCGACGAAGTGGCTGACCAGGGCCGGGATGTCGCCCTTGCGCTGGCGCAGCGGCGGCAGCGTGACCGCGACGACGTTGAGGCGATAGTAGAGATCCTCGCGGAACTTCCCGGTCTTGACCTCGCTCGCGATGTCGCGGTTCGTCGCCGCGACCATCCGCACGTCCACCTTCAGCGTCTGGGTACCGCCCACCCGCTCGAACTCCTTCTGCTGGAGGACGCGCAGGAGCTTGATCTGGATGGAGGGCGAGATGTCGCCGATCTCGTCGAGGAAGAGCGTGCCGCCGTCGGCAAGCTCGAAGCGGCCCTCCTTGCGGCCGATGGCGCCGGTGAAGGCGCCCTTCTCGTGGCCGAACAGCTCCGACTCGAGGAGCGTCTCGGAGAGGGCGGCGCAGTTCACCTTGATGAAGGGCTTGGTCGCGCGCGGCGACTCCTCGTGGAGCGCCTGCGCGATGAGCTCCTTGCCCGTGCCCGACTCGCCCAGGATGAGCACCGTGGCGCGCGTCGGGGCGGCGCGCTTCACCACCTCGTAGACCGCCTGCAGCTCGGGGGCGTCGCCGACGATGTTGTGGAAGCGGTACCGCTCGCGGACGCGCTCGCGCAGGTTCGCCGTGTCGCGCTGGAGGCGCAGCTTCTCGAGCGCCTTCTCCAGGACCACGAGCACGGCGTTCACGTCGAGCGGCTTCACCAGGTAGTTCTCGGCGCCCGCCCGCATCGCCTCGACCGCCGCCTCGACGCTGGCGAAGGCCGTCATCATGACGAAGACGGCGTCCGAGCCGCTCTCTCGCGCGCGCTTGAGGAGCGTGATCCCGTCCATGCGCGGCATGCGCACGTCGGCCAGGATCGCAGCCGGGGCGAACCCCGGTAGCAACGCCAGGGCCTCCTCGCCGTCGGCCGCCTCCGCGATCTCGTAACCTTCCTCGGAAAGGATGGTCCTCAGCGCGACGCGTGCGTTCTGCTCGTCATCGACGACGAGGATCCGTTCCTTGGTCATGCGCGGAGCTGTTTTGACGACCGTCATTCCCACCTTTCGTGCACTCGGCCGTGACCCGATTGCGCAAGTCCTGCATGGTATGCACGATTTGCGTTCCGCGATCCAGGGCCGGTGCCGCAATCAGAGCGTCCGGCCCCTCTGGGGCGGCGGGACCTTAGCACGTCATCAGCTCTCGGGATTTCTACCCGCGCGCGCCTCCAGGCGTACCCTGAGCTCGCCTGCGAGCCGCCGCCCGCGCGGCTCCTGCGGACGCGCGAGAGCGCTGCGGGAACATGGCCACGTCAGCGCGCGGCTTTGGCGATCCGACCCAGGCGATCGTACGGACGCCACCGGAAGCGCGCGCCGAGACGCTCCGCCTCGGCGCGGCATGCGTCCTCGGAGAGCCCGGGCAGCGCGACGCAGCTCGCCGCGACGTCGAGCCCGCCCGAGACCGCAGCTCGGATGAACGCGCGAGAGGCGTCGAAGGCGCGCTCGCCGAAGCGGCTCGGGCAGACCCGGGCATACGTCGCAGCGTCGGGCGCGTTCAGCGAGACGCTCACCGCGTCGAGGCCGGCGGCGACGAGCTCCGGCACCACGTCACGCCCCTCGCGCAGGCTCGCGAGCCCGTCCGTGTCGACGCGCACCCGACCGACCCCGCTCGCCTTGAGGCGGCGCGTCAGCTCGAGGACGTTCGCGAGCCGGCGCGTGGGCTCGCCGAGGCCCGTGAAGACCACCTCGGCGCGACCGCCGAGCCCCGCGGCGAGCGCGTCGCGCCAGACCTCGTCGGCCGAGGGCGGGCGCGCGAGCCTGAGATCGAAGCCGCCCACCACCCAGTCGCCATCGCGGATCTTCGGGCAGAAGGTGCACGCGAGCGTGCAGGCGCTCGTCAGGTTGAGGTAGAGCGCGTCGCCGAGCTGATAGGCGAGGACGGGCGCAGGGGGCGCGGCGTGCGGCACGGGGATGAGGCTTACTCCGGCACCGGGAGAAGCTCAACGGGGTGGCTACTCAGCCACCTCGCGCTGGCCGCTGCACGTGAGGCAGAACCGCGCCTCGGGAATGGCTCGCATGCGCTGCAGGCCCATGGGGCCGCCGCACGACTCGCAGCGCCCGTAGCTGCCTTCCTCGATGCGGCGGAGCGCCGCCTCGACGTCCGCCAGCTCTCGGCGCGTCAGCTCGGCGATCGGCTCCGGCTGAGCCTCCCAGTCGCGCCAGCTCGCCGCCGGGTCCGCCCGGACGGCCGCCTCCGCGGGGCCGCGGTAGAGCGACTCGCGACGCTTGAGGAGGAGGTTCCGGGCTTCAGCTTCGATGCGGCTCATCTGGCGTGTTCTCGTCGGAGGCCGACGACCGGCCGGTCCGTTTCGAGAGCTGGCTCTTCACATGCCATGCCGCTGGACAAACCCTGGATTTCCGGACCCTTGTCACGCGGAAGTTGCGTTCCACAGGAACGGCAACGCATGCCTTGCGCGCCAGCGCACACCCTAACGCGTGTGCCTCCGCGACACCGGACGCTATCCCGGAAGCGCGCGGCGGATCGCACCGTCCTGCGCGAGGTCGCGGCACGCTCCCGAGGGCTGTCGCGTCATCGGGTCGTAGATGCGCACGAGCGGCGCCGCGAACGTCTCGCGCGATCGGACGGGCGAGATCGAGCGCCCGAACGACCCGTCCTCCAGCTCGAGGAGCGTCCCCGGAGGGTAGCGCCCGAGCACGTTCACCATGACCTGCGCGAGCACGGGGTGGTAGGCGCGTCCGGCGGCCCGGGCGATGGCGCCGAGCGCGTCGGCGGGCGAGACGCGGGAGCCGTACACGCGGAGCACGGTCGTGTAGTCCTCCGCGAGCCGCAGCACCTCCCCGAGCGCGGAGGGCTTGCCGCGCGGCTCGACGTGGTCGCGGTGGTGGTCGAGCACGGCCCGCAGCCGCCGCAGCTTCGCCGGGTGGAAGCCGCGCTGCCGAAGCATGAGCCTGGCGCCCTCGGCAGGGTGGCGCGCGAGGCCCTCCGGCCCGGCGGCGGTCTCGGGGGGCAAGCTCGCGTAGCCCACGTCGTGGATGAGCGCGGCGATGCCGAGGTCCTGCAGGAGCGCGTTGCCGAGCCCGGCGGCCTTCCCGACGAGGAGGGCCACCAGCGCCACCGACGTGGCGTGCGTCGCGTGCGGCAGGCCCATCCCCACCATCTCCCAGAGGGCGGGCGTGCCGGGGCCGATGTCGAGGATCTCGACCACCGCGCGCCGGAGCGGGAGCGGGTTCAGGACGCGACCGGCCGCGAGGTTGTCGAAGGTCTCCTCGCACAGGCGGAGCGTCCGCCGGAGGGCCTCGACGGGATCGCGCAGCTCCGCGCGGGCCTCGTCCTGGGTGCGAAAGCGGAAGCGCGCGGTGAGCACGATCGAGCGCACGCCGCGCTCGTGGAGCGCCCGCTGGAGGGTGCCCCGCGGCGCCTCCTCTGCCGCCTTCTGCGCGAACCCCGCCACGAGCGTCCGCACGGCCTTGCCGTCGAGCGGAGCGTGGAAGGTCAGCCCGCCGGCGTTGTGCTTCGCGAGCTCGGCGCCGAGATCCCGGGCGCCGCCCTTCGCGTCCGACCGGATGCGCACGTCGTTCACGTAGACCTGGTCCTCGACCGTGACGAGGTGGACCGTCCCGAGCAGGTCCACGAGCTGCGCGAGCGAGCGCGACATCTCGGCCACCGGCGCGTCGAAGGCGCGGTTGTCCGCCGCGTGCACGCGGCTCATCTTGAGGAGCCCGCCGAGCACGTTCGCGAGCGCCTCGCCGCCGTCGCGGACCTTCTGCGCGAGCTCGCGATCCTCACCGGCGCGCGCGCGGGCGATGGCGCGGCCCAGGGCGCCCTGGGCGCGCGCGAGCTGGTCACTCGCGCCGGGGGGCATGGCCCATCGCCCTTCTGCGCCGCACGAGCGTCGCGAGGCAGTGCCGGCGCAGCTCGCCCTCCGACTGCTCCGCGAGCGCGTTCAGCGCCGCATCGTGCTCCGCGCCGGGGAGGGATCCGATGCCAGCGACGGCGGCCCACTGCTGCGCCCGCTGCGGGGCGGAGAGGCCGCGCAGGAAGCGCGCCTTGGGGGCGACCCAGCCGGCGAAGACCCGCGCCGCCGCGATGGGCGCGATCTCGGCCAGGGCGCGCCCGAGCGCCTCCGCCTCGCGCGGCGCCACGTCGTGGCCGTCCTCGATGGCGCCGCGGAGCAGGTCGAGGACGGACTCGTCGCCGCGGCGGCCCAGGACCTCGACGGCCCGCACGCGCACCGCCTCGGATGCGTCGTGGAGGAGGTCGCACAGCGGCCGGAGCGGCACCTCGCCCGGGGCGCCCTCGAGCGCGGCGAGCCCCTCCAGGCGCAGCGCCTCGTCGCGCTGTGCGAGGAGCTGGCGCGCCACCTCGTTCGACCGCTCCGGCGCGCGCGCCACGATGGTGCGGGCGAGGTCGCGCGCGAGCCGGATGTCGAGCACCGGGAGCCGCGCCAGCACCGCGTCGGCCTCGCGCGGCAGCCGGGCCAGCACGAGCTTCGTGAGGAGCCGGCGGCGCCCCTCGCCCACCTCGGTCGCGCCGGGGGCGAGCTGATCGAGGGCCGCGCCGATCCCGAGCAGCGGCAGGAACGGCACGAGATCGGGCGGCAGCTGGGCCGCGTCGTCGGGCACCGACGACAGGACGAGGTCGAGCGTGCGTGCGTCGCCGAGGCCCCGCAGCATGCCGTCGCGCAGCTCTCCCCCGCCCGCCTCGCCCAGGAGGTCGACCAGCCGCCGGAGCGACGCGAGCTGCCCGTCGGCGAGGAGGCCGTCGCGCAGCTCGGCGAAGAACGCGGCGAGATCCCTGTTGGGCGTGGGCCAGCCCGAGCGCACCGCCTCGGCGAGGAGGTCCCTCGCGACCGACAGCGCCAGCTCGGCCACGCCGTCCTGCCCCTCGTCCTCGCCCAGCGCGCGGACGTCCGCGAGCGCGTCCTCCGACACCTCGCGGTAGGCGAGCGGCCCCGGCGGCGGCAGCTTCTGGAGCGGCGTGTCCCACCCCGCCGGCGGCTGGTAGCGGCGCGCGCTGGCGGCGGTGGCCTCGAGCTCCGGCTCGGGCGTCTCCTCGGCGGGCGTGAAGCCCTCCACCGCCTCGATCGCGATGCCGTGGAGCTCCGCCTTGCGGAGGAGCGTGACCGTGTCCTCCTCCTGCTGGCGCACGCCGGTGTAACGGACCGCGAGGATCTCGAGCAGCGTGAGCAGCTCATCCCAGGTCACGCGGGTCGCGAACACGAGGCGCCGCACGCCGTCGCGGAAGAGGCGGAACGCGAGCGACTTCTCGCGATCGGCGTCGTGGTAGACGACCTCGCCCCCGACCAGCATGTCGAACGGGCGGAGCTCGATCGCGATCTCGCCGTGGCGATCGAGCGCGTCGCGCATCTTCGCCTGGTACTCGGCCAGGAGCTGGCGGACGACGGCGTTGCTCGCGTCGTACAGGACGAAGCTGCGCGCCGTCCGCGAGAGCGCCAGGAGGGCGGCGGCCGCGGCCTGGGCGGCGGGCGCGCTCGGCCCGCGCTCGACGGCGCTCGCCGCGTCCGGCTGCTGGGTTCGGGGGGGCGCGTCCATGGCTCTCGCTGCCGGGCGATCGGACCGCCGATCGCGGGACAGGTCAATCCCATGTTCTCACGGCGGGACGCCCCCGCGCGAGTCGATGGGCGGGGCCCCCCGGCTCACGCCTCGAGGTCGCGGCCGCGGATCGCCCTCACGCCGCCTGTGGCGAGCGCCGCGTCCACCTCGGCGCGGGCGGCGGGAAAGACCGCGCGCGTGAGATCGTCGAGGAGGTAGGTCTCGAACCCGGCGGCCGCGGCGTCGAGCGCGCTCCACTTCACGCAGAAGTCGCGGGCGAGCCCGCACACGAAGACGCGGCGCACGCCGCGCGCGTCGAGCCACGCGGCGAGCCCGGTGGTGGGCCGCTTGCCGTCCGGGCCCACGTTCTCGCGAAAGGCGCTGTACGAGTCGACCTCGCGGCGGGTCCCCTTCCGGAGGACGAGCGTCGCCACGCGATCGGGGAAGCCGGGGTGGATCTCGGCGCCGTGCGTCCCCTGCACGCAGTGGTCGGGCCACAGCTCCTGGGACCCGAAGGGCAGCGCCAGCGTCTCGAACGCCTTCCTGCCCGGGTGGGACGACGCGAAGGAGACATGGCCCTTGGGGTGGAAGTCCTGCGTCGCGACCACCGTCTCGAACGCCGGCGCGACGCGCGCGATCGGGGCGATGACCTCGTCCCCCTCCTGCACGGCGAGCGCCCCGCCGGGCAGGAAATCGTGCTGCAGGTCCACCACCAGGAGAGCGTCTCGCGCACGGTCGATCCGCATGGCGTCCAGCATAGAGGAAACCGTGTTGTCTCGCCGCGCGTTCCAAGCTAGCTTCCGCCGCACCATGGACAAGATCTGGGTCAAGGACGTGAAGGAAGGCGAGCGGCTGAAGAGCGTCTTCCTGGTCGCCCGCAAGGCCGTCCCGACCGCGAAGAGCGGCAAGGCCTACCTCTCGGTGACGCTCCACGACAAGACCGGCGAGCTCGAGGCGCGCGCGTTCGAGCGCGTCGAGGAGCTGTCGGCCGCGCTCGGCGAGAAGGACTACGTCGAGGTCGAGGGCCAGGTCGGCACGTTCCAGGGGAAGCCGCAGCTGCGCATCGAGCAGGTGGCGAAGTCCGACCCCACCACGCTCGATCCCGTCGAGTTCGTGTGGGCGCCGCCGCCCGAGCCGAAGAAGCCCGAGAAGACGGGCTTCAGCGACCAGGACGAGGCCGCGTGGAAGGAGCTCCACGCGATCGTCGACGCGGTCACCGACACGCACGTGAAGGCGCTCATCCAGGCCTTCCTCGAGGACGAGGACATCACGGCGCGCCTGCGCCGCGCGCCGGCGGCGAAGAGCGTCCACCACGCCTATCCGGGCGGGCTTCTCGAGCACACCGTCTCCTGCCTCAAGCTCGCGCACCGTCTCGCCGACCACTACCCGCAGGTCGATCGCGACCTCCTCGTCGCGGGCGCCTTCTTCCACGACCTGGGCAAGATCCGCGAGCTGAGCTACGACCGCCAGGTCGAGTACAGCGACGAGGGCCGGCTGGTCGGGCACCTCGTCATGACCGCGCAGTGGATCCACGACAAGGCGCGGCGGGTCGGCGTCCCGCGCGACCTCGAGCACCACGTCGTGCACCTCGTCCTCTCGCACCACGGGCGGCTCGAGTTCGGGTCGCCGAAGGTCCCGATGACGCTGGAGGCGGTCCTCACCCACGAGCTCGACGAGCTCGACAGCCGCGTGAACTCGTGGCTCAACCTGATGGGCCGCGAGGGCGGGAACCGCCGCTGGACCGACTCGAACAACGTGTACGAGCAGCACATCTGGCGCGGGACGCTCCCCACCGTCCAGGCCGAGAAGAAGGGGCCGCCGGCCGAGATCATGACGCCGGTCATCTACGTGCCCCACGAGACGCGCGGACACCAGCCGCAGCAGCGCCCGGACGGTCAGAAGAAGAAGCGACCCGAGCGCAAGCACGAGGCGCCGCGCCCGCAGGGTGAGACGGGCGCCCCGGCGCCGGCCGGCGAGCTGGCGAAGGCCGAGGGTGCCCCGGCGGCGCCAGCCGACCGCCCCGAGCGTCGCGACAGGCCCGAGCGACCGCCGCGACCCGAGCGCGGTGCCGGTGGGTTCCGCGGAGGGCCCGGTGGGCCGGGTGGGCCAGGCGGGCCTGGCGGCGATCGCAAGCGCGGCTACATGGGCCCGCGGCTCCCGGGTGACCGCGGCCCTCAGCCGCGGGCCAAGTCCGCCCCCTCGCTGACGCACAACCCTTTCGCGGCGCTCGCCCAGAAGATCGAGGGCGGCGCCGCGCCGTCCGAGGCCGCGCCGCCCGAGGCGCCCGCCGCGCCCGCCGAGGCTCAGCCGCCGCCCGTCGAGGCGCAGGGAGCGCCCGCGGAGAACGCTCCGGAGACGACGTCGCCCGCCACCCCCGCGGCCGAGGCGCCTGCGGCGACGGGCGACACCCCGGCCGGCAGCGGGCAGTAGGCACCGCGACCACGGGCGCGTAGAATCCACCGCTCGTGGTCCCCTTCAGCCGCATCGCCGCGATCTTCGACGTCGACGACTCGCTCCTCGACGGCAACGCGGGCACGATCTTCACCTGGTACCTCTACAGCGAGAAGATCATGCGCCCCGAGATGCGCTCGAAGGTGCCCCGCATCATCTACGAGTACGCGCGCCGCCGGCTCACCGAGCAGGACATGGTCGAGGTGGGCTCGCGGTGCCAGCAGGGCCTGCGCGCCGACGAGCTGAAGGCGCACGCGCACGCCTGCTTCCACAAGCACCTCCGCAAGCGCATCACCACCGGCGCCGTGCGGCAGATCCGCAAGCACCTGCTCTCCGGCCACCTCGTCGTCATCGCATCGGGATCGCCGCAGTACATCATCGACGAGGTGGGGCGGCACTTGCGCGTGCACCTCGCCATCGGCACGCGCACCCGCGTCGTGGACGGCCGCGCGACCGATCAGATCGTGCCGCCCGTGGTGTTCCGCGACGGCAAGCGCGCCGTCGTCGAGCGGATCGCGGACGCGTACGACATCGACATGGCGCGGAGCTTCGTCTACTCCGACTCCGCGGCCGACACGCCGCTCTTCGAGGCGGTGGGGAACCCGGTCGTCGTCAATCCCAAGACACCCTTCCGCGCCGCCGCCGAGAGGCGCGGCTGGGAGATCGTCGAGTGGCATGAGCGCACGAAGGGCGCCCTGCCGCCGCCCCCGGACACCGCCGACGAGTGGGGGAGCTGGGACGGGTAGCGCGGGCTCGAGCGCGACCCCGACCCGGCCCTACCCCTCTCCCCGGCCCTCTCCCCGCTTCGCGGGGCGAGGGGGACCGACACGCCCTGCTCGACCCGCGACCTCGACCTCGACCTCGACCTCGACCGCGACCGCGACCTCGACCGCGACCTCGACCCCGACCGCGACCTTGACCGCGACCCCGACCCCCGACCGCGCGGAGCAGCCCCTACTCCAGCCCCGCCACCGCGAAGCCGCGCGGCATCCGCACCTCGTACCGCAGCTCGATCACCTTCTCCTCCTTCGGCGCGAGCGTGAGCTCCCACGACCGCACGCCGGGGCGCTCGGGATCCTCGCGCGTCGCCTTCGTCGACCCGTCGAGCACCTCCACGTGGATCTCGCCGTCGCGGGCGACGGGGACGAGATCGAGGAGCGTCACCTTCACCGGCTCGCCCCAGCGGCTCTTCACGGTGGTGCGGACGCGATAGCTCCACACGTCGTCCTTGTTCACGAGGCCCGCCGTGTCGTGCTTGCGCTCGAGGACGCGCCGGTCGATCTCGACCCGGTCGTCGGCGCCGAACGCGAGCTTCAGCTCGCCGCCCGCGGGCGTGAACGGGAGCGGCGCGCGCCCGACGAACTGGTCGCCAACGTAGACGCCCGCCGTGCCGGCGAGGAGCGGGAACCCGGTCCCGTTGACGAGCTTCGCGGTGAGGAACGCGGCCCGGTCGATCCGCGGCGCCGCCGTGCGGGTCAGGTCGGCGTCGAGCGGGAAGCGCGCCAGCGCGATCTTGCGCGCCTGCCCCGCGCCGTCCACCGACTCGCGCCGGGGCGAAGTGAAGCTCGCCGCGACGAGTCCCTCCTCCACCGTCGCCTGCGCCTCCTGGGCGGCGACGATCGTCGGCTCCAGCGGCGCCTCCTCCTCCTCCGCGACGCGGAAGGACGGCCTCGCGCGCTTCGCCTCGGACGCCGCGCGTGGCGGCGCGGCCGACGGCGCGCCGGCCAGGGCATGGCGGGCCACCGGGGCTTCGCGGTCGAGCCACCGCGTCTCGAGCGCCGGGACGAAGAGGCCGCGCGCCGGAGCCGCGGTCGAGACGGTCAGCTTCACATCCTGCCAGTCCTCGCCGGTGCGCTGCCACACCGACCCCTGGAAGGCGAGCTCGACCTTCGCGTCGTGGGGCGCGAGCCGCGCGTCCCAGATCGGCTGCCAGCCCGCCGACGGGACGGTGTAGCTCACCGCGAACGTGACGCTGCCGGGCTTCTCGGCCGCGATCTCGACGGCGACGCGCTTCGTCGTCGCGCCGCGCTTCGCCGAGAGCTTCTCCAGCTCGGCGCGCGCGGCCTCCGTGCGGCGGGCGAGATCGCGGCGGGCGGTGGCGGCCTCTCGCGCGTCGGTGGCGGCCGCGGCGAGCTCCCGGTCCACGAAGGCGACCAGGTCCGCCCACTCCTTCGGCGAGACCGGCCGGACGGCGAGGTTCTTGGCGCGCTCCTCCGAGTAGGACGAGCGCAGCGACTCGACGAACTTCGCGCGCGCGGCCGCGGCCCGGGCGCGATCGTCGAGCGCCCTGTCCTCGTCCTGCAGCTTCTCGATCCTGGCCTCGGCGGCCCGCGCCTCGGCCGCCATCGCGCGCTCGGCGGTGACGCGCTCGACGGTGACGCCGTACAGGCGCACCTGCGCGGTGCCGCGCCCCTCGACGCGGATGGAGTCGTCGTCGAGCCCGTCGGGGAGGCCCGCGAGGAGCACGCGCGCGTCGCCGCCGCCGACGTCCACCCGCGCGACCCGCGTCACGCGCGCGCCGGTGCGGTAGACGGTCACGGCGTCGACTCGCGACGCCGTGTCCAGGTCCGCGGCGGCGAAGGTGAAGGAAGGGGTGAGGAAGAGTGCGATGGCGAGTGCGCGCATGAGAGTGCCTCCGCTCTCAGATACGCATGAACGAAGGAAAGGATCTACGGCGACGGCGACCGCGAGCGCGACCCTACTTCAATCGGAAGAGCCTCTCCGCGTTCGCGCTCGTGATCTCCCCCACCTCGTCGGCGGACATCCCCCACAGCTCCGCTACCTTCTCCGCCGTCCTCGCGACGTACGCGGGCTCGTTGCGCTGGCCGCGGTAGGGGACGGGCGCGAGGAACGGGCAGTCCGTCTCGACGAGCAGGCGATCGCGCGGGGTCCGCTTCACCGCGTCGCGCAGGTCCTCCGCCGTCTTGAAGGTGACGACGCCGGCGATCGAGAGGTCGAGGCCGAGGTCGAGGTAGGCCTTCGCCCGCGCCCAGTCCCCGGTGAAGCAGTGGATGACCCCGCCCGCCGCCGGGACGCCTTGCTCGCCGAGGATGCGCGCGCAGGCCTCGTCGGCCTCCCGCACGTGCACCACGACGGGCTTCCCCGCCGCCTTCGCGGCCGCGATCGAGCGGCGGAAGGACGCCTCCTGCACCGGGCGGGGCGAGTGGTCGTAGTGGAAGTCGAGCCCCGTCTCGCCGACGCCCACGATGCGGGGGTCGCGGGCTGCCTCCTCCAGCGCGCGCCAGTCGTCCTCCGGTACCTTCGCGCACTCGTGCGGGTGGACCCCCACCGTCGCGGCGAAGGTCGCGGGCTCCTTCGTCGCGAGCTCGAGCGCGTTGCCGAACTGGCCGGGCGCGCGCCAGAGCCCGATGAGCACGATGCGCCCCACGCCCGCCGCGCGGGCGCGCTCGACGACGGCCTCGAGGTCGCCGCGGTAGTCCTCGAAGTCGAGGTGCGCGTGGCTGTCGACGAGGCGCGGCATGGCTTCACTTCACGCGCGTGCCGGGCGCGATGCCCTCGCCGACGGTGACGACCTGGAGGTTCGGCGGCTCCCCCGCGGCGAGCAGCATGCCGTGCGAGGTGATGCCGCGCAGCGGCTTCGGCGCGAGGTTCGCCACCACCACGATGCGCTTCCCCACGAGCTGTCCCGGGTCCGGGTAGGCCTGGGCGATGCCGGCCACGATGGTGCGCGGCTCGGGCTCGCCCACGTCCACCGCGAGCCGGAGGAGCTTGTCGGCCTTGGGCACCGGCTCCGCGGACCTGACGAGCCCGACGCGCAGCTCCACCCTGGCGAAGTCGTCGTACTGGATGACGCCGAACACGGCGGGCGCGGCAGGCTTGGCGGTCGCCCTGGTGGCCGTCTCGGCGGGGCTCGGCGCCTTCGAGACGGGCTGCGGCGCGCCCTCCGGGGGCCCCGCGATGAGCTTCGCCACCTGCTTCGCCTCGAGCCGCGCGATCTGGGGGGGCTTCTGCTTCGCGACGACGGGCGGACCGCCGAACGGATCGAGGTCCTTCGGCCACGCGCGTGGGCTCGGCTGCCCGAACGCGGCCGCGAGCTCGTCGGCGAACTCCGGCAGCACGGGCCCGAGCACGACGGCGAGGGCGCGCAGCGACTTCCCCACCGAGAAGAGGAGCGCGCGCGACGCCGGCGAGCCAGGGTCCTCCCACGGCTTCGCCTCCTGCATGCGGCGGTTGCAGATGCTCGCCACCTCGTTCGCGAGGCGGACCACCTCCCGGTACTCGAGCGCCGCGTACGCGCCGCGCGCGAGGTGGAGGGCGGAGCGGACCGCCTCGACGATCGGCTCCTCGGGCTGCGCCTCGAGCGGGCCGGGGAGCTTCGCCAGGAGCGCGAAGGCGCGCGAGGCGAGGTTCGCGACGTTGTTGGCGAGGTCCGCGTTGATGCGGTTCCTGAACTCCTCGAGCGAGAGGTCGAGGTCCGAGATCCCGGGCCCCAGCATGGCCGCGTAGTAGTAGCGCAGCAGCTGTGGGTCGAGGCCGGCGTCGAGGTACGTCTTCGCGGTGATGAACGTCCCGCGCGACTTCGACATCTTCTCGCCGTTCACGGTGAGGTGCCCGTGCACGGCCATGCGGTCGGGCGTCTTCAGTCCTGTCGCCTGGAGCATGGCGGGCCAGAACACCGCGTGGAAGCGGAGGATGTCCTTGCCGATGAAGTGCTCGAGCCGCGACGGCGCGCCCTCGGCGAGGTAGCGCGCCTCGAGCTCGGCCGGCGCGAGCCGCCGCTCGGGGGGCGCCTCGGCTGCGAAGTAGTGCTCCGCCGACGAGAGGTAGCCGATCGGCGCGTCCACCCAGACGTAGAGGAACTTGTCCGGGAAGTCGGGGTCGTTCACCGGGAAGCCGAAGTAGGGGGCGTCGCGCGTGATGGCCCAGTCCTGCAGGTCGGCGAGCCACCCCTTCACCTGCTCCCGGACCGCCGGCTCGAGGTGGCCCTCGGCCTCGACCCAGCGCCGGATGTCGGCCTGGACCTTGCGCAGGTTCACGTAGGCGTGGTCGGAGGAGCGCACGACGGGCGGCGTCCCGCACAGCACGCAGCGCGGGTCCTTCAGCTCGCGCGGATCGTAGGTCGTGCCGCACTTCTCGCACACGTCCCCGTACTGGTCGGGCGTGCCGCACTTCGGGCAGGTGCCCTTCACGAAGCGGTCGGGGAGGAAGCGCCGATCGACCTCGCAGTAGAGCTGCTCGACGGTCTTCTTGTAGATGAGCCCCTTCGCCTTGAGCGCCTGGTAGACGCGGTGCGCCCACTTCTCGTTCTCGGGCGAGTCGGTCGTGTAGTAGGTCGAGAACTCCACCAGGAAGCGCTGGAAGTCCTCGTGCTGCTCCTTGCGGTACTTCTCGACGAACGCCTTCGGGGCCATCTTGGCCTTCGCCGCGTTCACCTCGATGGGCGTGCCGTGCGAGTCGGCCGCGCACACGTAGGTGACGTCGTCCCCGCAGGCGCGCCGGAAGCGGACGTAGACGTCCGTCTGGATGTACTCGACGAGGTGGCCGAGGTGGATGCTGCCGTTCGCGTATGGCAGCGCGCTCGTCACCAGGATTCGTTCGCTCACGCTGGGTTCCCTCTCGTCTCGTTCTGGCCCATGAGCCGCCACAGCGCCCGCTCGAGCAGCGGCCGCTCGTCGAGGCCGGACTTCATCGCGAGGTCGGCGTCCGCCAGGTCGGCGAGCCCGCGCAGCAGGGCGGCGCGGTCATAGCGCTGCGCGGCCTGGTACTTCATCCAGAAGCCGTACGGCTTCTTCCCGCCGAGCTCCTCGTCGGGGATGAGCGGCAGGACCAGCGTCTGCCACGCGTCGTAGGACGGGATGCGCCGCGCGCCGGCGGCCTTGCGCCCGCGCTCGCGCTCGACCACGAGCCGCCGCACCGTCGACGCGAGCGACCCGAGCAGCATGAAGGGGCTCGCGCCGTCGGCGAGGCTGCGGTCGAGGACGGCCAGTGCCTGGGGCAGGTCCTTCGCCTCGACGGCGTTGCCGAGCGCGAAGAACGGGTCGCCCGCGACGCGCGCGACGACCTCGTCCACGTCGGCCGCCGTGACCTTCTTGCGGTCGCCGGCGAAGGCGACGAGCTTCGCCACCTCGCTCGCGAGGGTGCGCGCGTCGCCGCCGACGAGCTCGGCCAGCCGCCGCTCGGCGGCGGCGTCCACCGACTTGCCCGTGCCCGCGAGGAGCGCGTCGAGCACGGGCCGCAGCACCGGGCGCTCCTCGCCCCACGGCCCTTCCATCTCGATCGCGAACGCGACCCGCCGGCCGGCCGCGGCGAGCTTCTTCACGAGCGGGAGGCGCCCGTCCACCTTGCCCGCCGCCACGACGAGGACGTGGCCGGGCGGGAGCCCGCGCCCGACCGTCGCGTCGAGCGCGCCCGAGTCGTCCTTGGCGGCCTTCATCTCCCGCTCGACCGCGAAGCGGGCCGCGGCGCTCACGAAGTCGGCGTCGTAGGTGCGCGCCTCCACCGAGAGCTCGGCGTTCCAGTCGGCGGCGGCGGGTCCGTCACCGCCCGCGAGGTCCTCCGCCTTCCACCCCGCCTTGGCCGCGAGCGCGAGGAGCCTGCGCGCCGCCTCGCGCTGCCGGCCCTGCGCCCACATGTCGCGCGCCCGCGCGAAGGCGCCGTCGCCGTCCTCCTTCGAGGTGAGGAAGGCGGGCTCCGAGACGAGCACCACCTTGCGCGAGGCGGGGCCGCCGAAGAGACCGCGCGTCTCGAGCTCGGCGGCGACCTCGGAGGGTGACGCCGCCGCGTCGAGCTCGACCACATTGAGGTCGCGCTGGCCCTCCGGCACGAGCGCGGCCGCGAGCTCCCGCGCCGCGCGGCCCGAGAGGAAGGCGTCCCCGTCGAAGAGGTAGACCGGCGCCGGCTTCCCCGCGCGCGCCTCGTCGAGGCACGACGCGAGCGTCGGCCCGTCGGCCCTCCTCGCCGGGCGCCCCTTACCGAAGCTCGCCATGGAACCACCCGATGAGCATCCGCTCCAGCGCGAGCGCGGGCGCCGCGTTCTGGAGGAGCGCCGCGGCCGCGGAGCGCGCGTGCTCGACGCGCAGGACGGCCTCGCCCGCCGAGAGCGCGGCGGCCGCGCGGCGGGTCTGCGCGGCGAGATCGGCGAGCGCGAGCGGCGCCGCGTCG
>DASWDS010000193.1:0-18952 GCA_036395165.1 Anaeromyxobacteraceae bacterium
GCGCCCGCCACCTCGATCTCGGCGTACCCGAGCTGCGTCGCCGCTTCCGCGTCATCACCGGCGATGGCGCGCCGGGGCAGGGGCGGCGCTCGTCGGGCGGCGCCGCGCGAACGCCGAACCCCTCGACCGTCCGTGCCGCGAGGAGGCCTCGATGAAGTACCTCGGGATCGTTCTCGTGCTGGCGAGCACGCTCGGCGCTGGGATCGCGCACGCCGCAGACGACTTCGTGAGCGCCGACGAGGCGAAGTCGCTCGCCGGCAGACCGAACGTGCGCTTCGTCTTCTCCGACGCGGAGAAGGAGTTCGAGAAGGGCCACATCCCGGGCTCGGTCGCGGCCTATTCGCACGATCTGCACTACCTGGACGACGTGAAGGCCTGCAAGGGCCTGCCCATGTGCGAGCCGAGGGCCGCGAAGCTCGTCGGGGAGGAGATGGGCATCGGCCCCGGCACGGAGGTGATCGTCTACGACTCCGGCCCCGGCGTGAACGCGAGCGGCAACTGGTTCTTCCTCAGGCTCTATGGCGTGAAGAGCGTGCGCATCCTCGACGGCGGCCTCGCCACCTGGAAGGCGCACGGTGGCGCGGTCGAGAAGGGCGCGCCGGCGAAGCCCCCGGCGGCGGCGTTCATGCCTGCCGTGCAGTGGGACATGATCGCGAGCGTCGAAGAGGTGAAGAAGGCGACGGGCGATCCCGCGCACTTCCTCCTCCTCGACGCCCGCCACACGCTCGACGAGTACGCGGGCAAGACGCTGCTTCCGGCGCTCGCAGGACCCGGCAACGAGGAGACGGTGAAGCGCGGCGGGGCCATCCCCACCGCGGTCTTCTCACCCTGGAGCAAGTACGCCGGCAACAAGAACGGCGACCCCGACAAGCCGACGCTCAAGGACGCCCCCGAGCTCGCGAAGCAGCTCGAGAAGCTGAAGAAGAACGGCTATGCCGCGGGCAAGACGGTGATCAGCTACTGCCACGTGGGCCTCGGGCGCGGCTCGTTCCAGTACCTCGCGCTGCGCAGGGCCGGCCACGAGAACGTGAAGGTCTACGTCGGCTCGTGGGACGAGTGGGGCAACGACCCGTCGCTGCCGCTCGCGGCGCAACCGTAGTCCTGAGGAGGCGCGGCCGTGCTGCCATTCCTTCGAGGTGCGCTGATCGGGATGGGGTTCGGGATCGTGCTCTACAAGGTGGGCGCGACCCGCTACTCGCGCGTGATGGGCATGCTCACCCTGCGCGACACGAAGGTGATGAAGTTCGCCTTCACCGCCATCGGCGTCGCCTCTCTCCTCTACGGCCTCGCCGCTGCCCTGGGGGTGGCCGAGGCGTGGAATCTCGTGCCGCGGGTGATGCCCTTCCTCGGCCTGGCCCACGTGCTCGGCGGCTCCCTCTTCGGCGTCGGGATGGGCGTCTCGGGCCTGTGCCCGGGCACCTGCGTCGCGAAGGTGGGCGGGCGGGGCGGCGGGAACAAGCTCGCCGCGCCCGCCGCGATCCTCGGGCTCTTCGCGGGCGTGCTCCTCTACGCCGCGCTCAAGGATCCGCTCATGAGCGCCGGCGTCATCGCCACGAACCAGAAGCCGCTGACGCTGCACGGCGAGCTCGGCCTGCCGTTCGCCGCCGTCGCCCTCGGCTGGGGCGCGCTCTTCCTCCTCGTCGCGCTCGCGGTCGATCGCCTCACCTCGGAGAAGGTGTACGAGCCCGCTCGAGCCCGGCGCGGCCTGCTCGACGCCCTTCGCGGCGAGTGGAGCTGGGCCGCGGCGGGGACGGCGGCGGGCCTGCTCGTCGTCGCCGCGACCGCGCAGGGCGGCTACCTCGGGTTCTCCGGGGCGATCCTCGCGCTGGTGGGTTCGCTCGCACACGGGGTGGGACATCCGCTGGAGATCGTGCCCCGCGTCGACGGCGACATCCTCTGGCGCGCCGCGCTCATCGTGGGCGTGCTGCCTGGCGCCTACCTCGCGAAGGCGCTTTCCCTCGCGTCGAGGGCGGCCGAGGCCGCGCCCCTGCCGCGCGTCCTGAACCTCAAGGCGATCGCGACGAGCTTCTCGGCGGCGACCGTCATGTGCCTCGGCGCGCTCATCGGCGGCGGCTGCACGACGGGCGCCTTCATCGCGGCTTGGCCCACCTTGTCGGTGGGCAGCCTCGCGATGGCAGGCACCTTCTTCGTCGTCTCGATGGCCGTGAGCAACGCGCGCCTCCTCGTCGTGCACTCGCTCGACCTCCGCGAGGCGCAGGCCGTGGGCGACCGGGTCTACGACTGAGGGAGGTTGCCGTGAAGACGCACGTCCGCATCCTCTTCGCCGTCGCGGCCCTCGCGGTCGCCGTGGGGTGGATCGGGCTGCGGCGGGGCAACGCGGCGCTCGCAGCGCGGCTCTCCGGAGACGCCACCGCGGCGCGAACGAAGGGCGGACCATGAACGCTCGAGCAGAGCCGGTCGCCTGGGCGGCGCTCCTCGTGGCTCTCTCGACGCTCGTGGCGGTCGAGGGTCGAAGGCGCGCGGAGCTGGAACGGCAGATCCCCGTCGCTCCCCAGGAGCTTTACCGGACGCTCGCCCATTCCCGGACGAGCTGGCAGATCGTCGACGTGCGCGCTGACGTCGCGGATGGCTACGAGGACTCGCACATCCCCGGCGCCGTCCCCCTCCCCGGCTGCGACCTGGCGAGGGCGCCCCAAGCAGCACGCGACCGGATCTACACCTCGGTGCCGACCGTGATCGTCTCCACGAACGGAGACGCGGCGGACGTGCATCGGTGCTTCGCCCGCTTCACCGGCGCTCGGAGGCTCGCCGGCGGGATGGCTGCCTGGGTCGCGGCGAAGCTGCCCGAGGACTCCGGAGAGTACGCTCCGCCCTCGGTGAAGGCCGGTGGTGGCTGCCTGTGAAGGAGGACCGCGCGCCATGTCCGTGAGCCGCCGCAACCTCCTCAAGGGCCTCGTCGCGCTCGGCACGTCGGGGGCCGCCGTCAAGGTCCTCGGCAACGACGAGGCGCCCGCGGCCGCGGCAGCCAAGGTCGAGGCCCCGCGAGCCGCCCCCCCGTCGCCGACGTCCACGGAGGATCTCTACCGGCAGGAGTTCGCGGCCACCTACGGTGACGGCGAAGCGCACGGGTACGCCTACCACTGCGTGAACTGCCAGGGGAACTGCGCCTGGGAGGTGTGGACCGACGAGGCCGGGCGCATCACGCGAGAGAACCAGTCCGCCGCGTACCCTGCCGTCGCGCCGAACATCCCCGACGCGAACCCTCGCGGCTGCAACAAGGGCGTGCAGCACTCGCAGGTGCTCTACGAGGCGGACCGCCTCCTCTATCCCATGAAACGGGTGGGCGCCCGCGGCGAGGGCAAGTGGAAGCGCATCTCGTGGGACGAGGCCGTCACCGAGGTGGCCACGCACCTGTACGACACGATGCTCGAGAAGGGGCCGGCGGGGAACTACGTCCACATCGGCTCGGGAATGCTGTCCGAGGCGCGCGCCGCCTCCGTGAAGCGGCTCGGCACGCTACTCGGCGCCGTCCGCCCCTACATCGCGAGCTACGTGGGCGACATGTTCCCGGGCGCGAGCGTGGTCTACGGAGAGGGAAACTTCGGCTGCACCTACGACTTCCTGTACGGCGCCAACGTGGCGCTGTTCTGGGGGTGCAACCCGAACACGTCGCGCATCCCTGACGCTCACTACCTCTGGGAGGGCAAGTACAACGGCGCGAAGATCGTCGTCGTCACCCCCGAGTTCAACTCGACCGCCATCCACGCCGATCTGTGGGTCCCGGTGAAGCCGGGCTACGACGGCCACCTCGCGCTCTCGATCCTCCACCGTCTCGTCCACGCGCGGCTCTACCGGGAATCCTTCCTCCAGAAGTTCACGGACCTCCCGCTCCTCGTCCGGACCGACACGAGGGAGCTGATACGCCTCGACGACGTCGACCTCTCCGATCCGCGCTTCGACGTAAGGTCGGCCGAGCTGTTCGCCGCCGACGAGGCGCGGCGACGCGAGGTGTTCGTCGCCTTCGATCGGCGGCGCAAGAAGATCACCGCCTTGCCCGGCTGCCAGGGCTCGACGATCGAGACGCTGCGCCTCGAGGACATCGAGTGGAAGATCGATCCCGCGCTCTCCGGGACGTACCACCTGCGCCTGAAGGAGCACGGGGAGGTCGAGGTCGCGCCGGCGTTCACGCTCCTCGTCCGCGAGCTCGAGGCGTTCGCGCCCGAGAAGACCCAGAAGCTCACCGGCGTCCACCCGTCGATCGTCGAAGAGCTCGCGCGCGACCTCGCGAAGTCGAAGGTGGCGGTGCTCACGCTCGGGTTCTCCATCGGCAAGCACTTCAACGGCATGCTCTCGCAGCGCGCCATCGCGTCCCTCGCCGCTTTCCTCGGGAAGCTCGGCCCGTTCGGCGGCCTCAACACGGAGAACGAGTGGAACATCACCGGGCTCGAGGGCCTGTCGGGCTTCTCCGGCCGCTACACCCACCGGTTCGCGTCCGGCTTCGTCTCGGAGTTCATGCTGGGCGAGGGGCTGGCCGGGTCCGACGCCTGCTTCGGCGACGAGGACTATCGGCGCGCCACCGGCGCGTCGAAGGCAGACTACCGCAGCCAGGTGGGGGCGTTGGTGCAGCAGTCGGCCGGCGACGCGGGGGCGAAGCGCGGCAAGCCTTGGTGGAGGGAGACGGAGACCTTCCTGCTCTTCGCGGACGCGCGCTTCCGGCGAAACAAGGCCGGCTACCGCGAGGGGTTCCTCGAGAAGGCCAGGTTCATCGCGTACGGCGACTTCCGGATGAGCGACTTCGCCACCTACGCCGACGTGCTGCTCCCGTGCACCACGCCCTACGAGTCGTGGGACATCCGCACGAATCCGGGCTACCACCGCTTCGCGAACATCGCCATCCCGCCCGCTGGCCTGAAGCGCTTCGGGGAGGCCAGGTCGGAGTGGGAGATCTCCACGCTGATCGCCGAGAAGATGCAGGCTCTGGCGCTCTCGCGCTACGAGCGGACGGGCGACGAGCGCGCCCTGAAGATTCCCGACCCGACCCACACCGAGGCCGGCTTCCACGCGATGGACCGGCTCGTCGAGGAGTTCACGCTCGGCGGAAAGCTTCGGACCGACCGCCATGCGGTCGAGTACGCCCTCGAGCACGTCGATCAGTTCAAGCCCAACTCGCCGAGGACGATGGTCGAGCGCGGCGGCTTCCTCACGCTCAACGAGAAGGCGGGCAAGTCCTCTCCACTCTATCCCGACAAGCCCTACAGCTCGTTCGAGAACAACCTCTACCTGAACGAGCGCTTCGAGACGGTGAGCGGGCGGCTCACCTTCTACGTCGACCACCCGCTGTGGATCGCCGCCGGCGCGCACGTCCCCAGCGCGCGCGAGCCGATCCGCAGCCGGCGCTTCCCGTTCCTCCTCATGACCCCGCACGCGCGCTGGTCGATCCACTCCACCTACAAGACCTCGCCCATCCTGCTGCGCCTGCAGCGGGGAAAGCCCTGCGTCATGCTGAACCCGCAGCTGGCGGCGTCGAAGGGCATCGCCGACGGCGACGACGTGCGGCTCTTCAACGACCTCGGCGAGGCGGTGGTCATGGCCAAGGTGGTCGCCGGCGTGCCACCCGACGCGCTCGTGATGGAGCACGGCTGGGAGCCCTTCCTCTTCAAGGGGAAGCGGGGCGAGGGCGCGCTCATCGGCGACGCCCTCAACCTCCTCGAGTTGAGCGACGGCTGGGGCCATCTCAAGTTCGGGACCGCCTGGGACGGCAACCAGCACTCCTACGACGCGACGGTGGACATCGCGAAGCTGCAGGGGGTTGCCTCATGACTTCGCGCCAGCTCGCGATGGTGATGGACCTCAACAAGTGCATCGGGTGCCAGACCTGCACCGTGGCCTGCAAGACGCAATGGACCAATCGCGACGGCCGCGAGTACATGTACTGGAACAACGTCGAGACGAAGCCGGGCTCCGGCTATCCGTCGAAGTGGGAAGAGATGGGCGGCGGCTTCGACGCGGGCGGCGCCCTGCGCGATGGCACCGTCCCGTCGAGGAGCGCCGACTACGGCACGCCCTGGGACTTCAACCTCGACGAGGCCGCGCTGGGCGCCGAGGTGCGGGCGCAGGGCACGCCGAAGAACGGCCCGAACTGGGACGAGGACGCCGGCGCCGGCGAGTTCCCGAACAGCTACTTCTTCTACCTGCCGCGCATCTGCAACCACTGCTCGAATCCGGGTTGCCTGGCGGCGTGCCCCCGCGGAGCCATCTTCAAGCGCGCGCAGGACGGGGTCGTGCTGGTCGATCAGGCGCGCTGCGAGGGGCTGCGCTACTGCATCGCCGGCTGCCCGTACAAGAAGATCTACTTCAACCCGAAGATCTTCAAGTCGGAGAAGTGCATCTTCTGCTTCCCGCGCGTGGAGAAGGGATTGCCGCCAGCCTGCGCGCAGCAGTGCGTGGGACGCCTCCGGTTCGTCGGTTACCTGGACGACGAGGGTGGCCAGGTCCACAAGCTCGTCGAGAAGTACGAGGTCGCGCTCCCGCTCCACCCCGAGTACGGCACGCAGCCGAACGTCTACTACGTGCCGCCGCTCTCGGGGCCACCCAGGTACGACGCCCACGGGAAGCCGATCCCAGGCAGTGAGCGCATTCCCATCGCCTACCTCGAGTCTCTGTTCGGGCCGGGGGTGAGAAAGGCGCTCGCCACGCTCGAGGCAGAGATGACGAGGCGGCGCGCCGGAAAGCCTTCGGAGCTGCTCGACCTGCTCATCGCGTACAAGCACGCCGACATGTTCCGGCTCGGGGTGCCGAGCTCTCCCGGGCTCGTGCAGCTCGGCCGCCGGGGCCAGAAGGCGCTCGGGGCGTCGCCAGCGAGGTGACCATGCGCGCGACCCGTCCCCTCGGCCTCGCCGTCCTCGTCGTCCTCGCGCCTGCCACGCGCGCCAGCGACGAGCTCCTCGCCGAGGCGATCGAGGCGAAGGACGTGTCGGGACCGCTCGCCGCCGATCCGGCCGCGAGGCTCTGGGACGACATCGCAGCGCATGCGGTCATCGCGGCGCCGCAGCGCACCATCCGCCTCAACGACCGGGCCGCCAATGCCGCGCTCGCGGAGGCAGCGCCTCGCACGCTCGCGGTGCGCGCCGCCTTCGACGGGAAGGATCTCGCCGTCGCGGTGGACTGGAGCGACTCCAGCGAGGACCGCGTCCGGCCCGACGAGACCGATGCGTTCGGGGACGCCGCCGCACTCGAGATCCCGGTTCGTTTCGGCGCGGGCCTCAGGCTGCCCTACGTGGGCATGGGCGACGAGGAGATGCCGGTCATCCTGTACAGGGTGCTCGCCAGCGCCGGCGGGACGATCGGCAGCGCGGGAATGGCGTCGGGCTTCGGCTCGCTCGCGCGCAAGGACCTGGGCGCGGTTCGCGCGGGGATGCGCTATGACACGGGACGCAAGACGTGGCGCGCGGTCTTCGTCCGCCCTCTCGTCGCGGGCGAGCACGACGTGCGTCACGGCCTCGTCCCCTTTGCGCTCGCGGTCTGGAATGGCGCGCAACACGAGCGCGGCGGGAACAAGGCGCTCACCGGGTGGAAGTTCCTGCGCCTGCCCCGGTACGCGCTCGACAGCGCCTACGTCGGCGAGATGTCCTATGGCCGCGCGCCAGGCGACCTGGGCGATCCCGCGCGCGGCAAGCTCCTCGTGGAGAGCGTCTGCGCCGCCTGCCACGCCGTCGGGGATCGGCGAATCGCGCCTCCGGGGATCGCGCCCGACCTCACGACCATCGGCGCGATCTCGACGCCCGGGTACCTGCGCGACTCGCTCCTCGAGCCCAGCGCCGTCATCGTGCCGAACCCCAATCCCCACCAGCACTACGTTCGGTCGAAGACGCCCGGCGCGTCCGGCGCCTTCCCGAGCAACGACGCCTTCGTCTGGTACCGGCGCGATCCGGGCGGAAGGAAGATCTCCAAGATGCCGGCGTTCGGCACGCTCCCGAAGGCGGATCTCGACGCGATCGTCGCGTACATGATGACGCTCGGCGTGCCTGTGGACGGCGAGCGGAGGCAGCCATGAGGAAGATCCTGGCCGTGCTCGTGCTCCTGTGCGCGGGGTCAGCCCGGGGCGCGCCCGGCGAGGAGGTCGAGGTGACCGCCGGGGTGGTCACCGGTCTCGACTGCGCGCTCGAGGCGCGGGCCAAGGGCGAGCTGAAGCAGCTCTCGGCGTGCCCGCCCGCGAAGGCGAAGGTGGAGCTGGTCGTCTTCGACGTCGCCGAGCAGCGCATCTACCGCATCTCCGGGAAAAAGGTCTTCCGATACCAGCTCGAGAGCGCGTTCGGCGGCGGGAGCATCGATTTCTCGGGGCGGACCGTGAAGGTGGATGCGCGCACCCGAATCGCCACCGTGGACGTGGCCGAGTTCTCCATCACCAAGAAGCCGAAGGCCGGCGCATTCAAAGGATGCCTATGACCATGGATCGCCGCAGCTTCCTCAAGACCTCCGCCCTCGGCGTCGCCGCCGCGGCGTACTGGCTCGAGGCGCCGAGCCTCGCGTTCGCCGCAGAGGCTGGCACGCTCGTGCCGCTCTCCACGCGCCCGCCCAACTACGAGTCGGTGCGCGCCACCTTCACGACGCGCATCACGCCGCTCGAGCGCTTCTACCTGCGCAACCACTTCGACATCCCCAAGGTGGACGTGAAGGCGTGGCGGCTCCACCTCGGAGGGCTCGTCGAGAGCCCGCTGTCGCTCGCCGTCAGCGACCTGGAGAAGCTGCCGCAGGTGAAGGTCGAGGCGGTGCTCCAGTGCGCGGGCAACGGCCGCGGGCTCTTCAAGCCGCATGTCCCGGGCGTGCAGTGGCGCTTCGGCGCGATGGGCAACGCGGAGTGGACCGGCGTGCGCCTGCGCGACGTGCTCGCGCTCGCACGGCCGAAGGAGGGCGCTGCCCAGCTCCGGCTCCAGGGCGCGGAGCGGCCGGTCATGAGCACCACCCCGGCGTTCATCCGCGGCGTCCCGCTCGCGAAGGCGCTCCACGCCGACACGCTCCTGGCGCTGAAGATGAACGGCAGGCCGCTCTCGCCCTATCACGGGAGTCCCGCGCGACTGGTGGTTCCGGGCTGGGTGGCCGACGACTGGATGAAGTGGTTGACCGACGTCGAGGTGCTCGGCGAGGAGCCCAAGGGCTTCTTCTATGAGACCGCCTACCGATATCCGGTGAAGCCCGGAGCACCGGGCGAGGCGATCCCCGCCGACCAGATGAAGCCGATGACGAAGCTCAACGTGAAGTCGATCATCGGCTCGCTCGAGGACGGCCAGGTGATCCGCCCTGGCATCCACCAGGTGGTCGGGGTGGCGTTCTCGGGCGAGGCGGGCATCGCCGGCGTGGACCTGAGCTTCGACGGCGGGAGCACGTGGCAGGCCGCCGCATTGGAGGGCCCGGCTACACTGTATGGGTTCCGCGTCTTCCGCCACGCGTGGAAGGCCGAGCCTGGGCGCTACGTCGTCGCGTCCAGGGCCACGGACGCGGCCGGCGCACGGCAGCCCGACGTCGCGGTGTGGAACCCGAGCGGCTACCTGTACAACGCCGTCGATCGCGTTGAAGTGGAGGTGCGCGCGTGATCCCCGTCCTCCTCGTCGCCTCGCTGCTACTCGGCGCCGAGCCCGCCGAGACGACGGCGGCCGCCGCATCGAACCAGGCCGAGCTCCTCGAGGGCAAGCTCCCCGAGGAGCCGGCGCGCAGCGTGCTCCAGGGAAAGTGCCTCATCTGCCACACCGGCGACTACGTGACGCTGCAGCGCCTCACGCCGACGCAATGGCAGAAGACGGTCGAGAAGATGCGCAAGTTCGGCGCGCCCCTCACCGACGAGGAGGTGAAGTCGCTGTCGACCTACCTCGGCAAGTACTGGACCGTCGACCTGCCGGAGCGCCGCCCCGCTCCGGTGGCGCCGCCCAAGGGCGCTCTTCCCTCACGGTGATGCCCTTGCCCGGACCCGAGTCGCTGGTGCAGATCGGCGCAACACCCGACCTCTCCTGGGGCCACTCGGCCTTTCCACGGAACCGCGCCCCGTACGCGCGGCGCGTCGTCATCTTCACGAGCGGCAAGGGGGGCGTCGGGAAGAGCACCGTCGCGGTGAACGTGGCGAGCGCGCTCGCCCAGCGCGGTCATGCCGTGGGCCTGCTCGACGCCGACGTCCACGGCCCGAGCGTCCCCCGCATGCTCCAGCTCACGGGCGAGCACGTGCGGTGGAACGACGCAGGCCAGATGATCCCGGCCGAGAACTTCGGACTCCGGGTGATGAGCGTGGGCCTCACGACGCCCGAGACCGACACGCCGCTCGCCTGGCGGTCGGCGGTGGCGACGAGCGCGCTCGTCCAGCTCCTGGAGGACGTCGCGTGGGGGCCGCTCGACTTCCTCGCCATCGACCTGCCGCCGGGCACCGGGGACGTGCAGCTCACCCTGGCGCAGGAGCTGCCGATCGCGGCGGCGGTGGTGGTGACGACGCCACAGACGGTGGCGACCGACGACGTGCGGCGCGCGCTGCGCATGCTCCACGACGTGGGCGTTCCCGTGGCCGGCGTGATCGAGAACATGAGCTGCTTCGTCGCGCCCGACACCGGCGCCGTCTACCACCCGTTCGGCGAGGGCGGAGGGCGGATGCTCTCGCGCGAGTACGGCGTCCCGTTCCTGGGCGAGATCCCGCTCGACCCGCGAATCCGCGAGGCGTCCGACGAGGGGACGCCCATCGCGGCCGTGGGGGACGCGCGCCAGAAGGCGATCTTCGCGGAGCTCGCGGACCAGCTCTGCGCCGCAGTCGGCGTCGTTTGCCACAACGTCGAGCGTCCCGAGGACGCCTCCATGGAGGGTGAAACGCATGTGCCATAGGACGATGAAGCTCCTGGCCGCCGCCGCGGCGCTGCTGCTCACGACCGCCGCCCGCGCGGCGGAGCCTCCCAGGAAGACGCCCGAGCTCATGGAAAAGGGCAAGGCCTCGTTCAACGTGAACTGCGCCTCGTGCCACGGTGCGAGGGGCGAGGGCGACGGCGTGGCGGCGGCGGCGCTGAACCCGAAGCCCCGCAACTTCACCACCGACCAGCTCAAGAACGGCGCGAAGGTGGGGCAGGTCTTCGAGACGCTCGGCAAGGGGATGCAGGGGACGGCGATGATCGCGTTCACGCACCTCCCCGAGGACGAGCGCTGGGCCCTCGCCTACTACGTCGTCGACCTGAGGGCGAAGTCGCCCAAGGCCAAGAAGAAGTAGCGCCCCGTGGCAGCGAGAGCACGCCAGGCCTGGATCCGACCCCTCTTCGCCTGCGCCGCGCTCGCGTGCGCGGGCGGCGCGGGCGCCGAGACCGCGGACCAGCTCCGCCGCGAGATCGCCGCGGTGGGGACCACCGAGCGGCTCGGCGCCTTCGTGCCGCGCGAGGCGCCGCTCACGGAGGACGACGGGCGGACGCTCACCCTCGGCGCGCTCGGTGGACGTCCGGTCCTGCTCTCCTTCAACTACACGAGCTGCCCGAAGCTGTGCGGCCTTCAGCTCGCGGGGCTCGCCAAGGCGCTGCGCGAGCTGGGCTGGAACGGCGAGCGCTTCTCCGTGGTCACCGTGAGCCTCGACCCCACCGAGGCGCTCCCGCAGCTAGGCCACTACAAGCAGGCGTTCGCCCATCAGACCGGGGATGGCGATGGGGTCGCGCGCGCGTGGCGCTTCGTGAAGGGCCGGCAGCGCGACGTCGACGAGCTCGCACGAGCAGTGGGGTTCAAGTACCGCCACGACCCGAAGACGGGCGAGTTCGCGCACCAGGCGACGCTCGTGGTCCTCACCGGCGACGGCCGCGTGAGCGGCTACCTGCACGGGATCACCTACGCGCCCGGAGCCTTGCGCCTCGCCCTCGATCGCGCGGAGAGCGGCCGGGTGGCCAGCGCGACGGAGCAGGCGAGCCTCGGCGGCTTCCTCCTGACCTGCATGGGCTTCGACCCTGCCGACCCGGCGCCTCGCGCGCTCAAGATCATGAGGGCGGGAGGGACGGGGGCGCTCCTCTTCCTCCTCGTGTTCATGAGCGTCTACGCGCTGCGCGACCTGAAGGTCCGACGCTCGAGGCTGCGCCGTGATGGTCCTGGTCTCTGAGCGCCTCGCCGCGGCGGTCGTCGGCGCCGCCCCTGGCTTCATGCCCGAGCGCGCGTCGAGCGTCGCCGCGGGCGTGGATCGGGTCTTCGCGTTCATCTTCTGGTTGAGCGCATTCTTCCTCGCGCTCATCGTCGTGCTCACCGTCGTCTTCGTCGTGCGCTACCGCAAGCGGGCCTCGCGGCTCGAGCCGGAGCCGTCGCCGTCGCACGACATGCGGCTCGAGCTGCTCTGGTCCGGCATCCCGCTCGCGCTGGTGTTCGTCATCTTCGGCGTCTCGACGAAGACCTATTCCCGCATGACGAAGCTCGATCCGGGCGCCGCTCCGCTCCGGATCCAGGTGACGGCGCGCAAGTGGTCCTGGTGGTTCGATCACCCCGGCGGGAAGGGCGCGGGCGAGCTGCACCTCGTGGCGAGCAGGCCCACCGAGCTGGTGATGGCCTCGGCGGACGTCATCCACTCGCTCTACGTGCCCGACTTCCGTCTCAAGCAGGACGTGGTGCCGGGCCGCTTCACCAGGATGACCTTCACGCCCGTCCTGCCCGGCACCTTCCCCATCGTCTGCGCCGAGTTCTGCGGGACCGACCACTCGCGCATGAGCGCGACGGCGACGGTCCACCCCGATCAGGCGTCCTTCGATGCCTGGGCGCGCGAGGGCGTCGCCCCGGCGGCCTCGCTCGTCGAGCTCGGCAAGCAGGTCTTCCTCGCGAAGGGGTGCGTCGGCTGCCACAGCCCGGACGGATCCCCACGCGTCGGGCCGACCTTCAAGAACCTCTGGGGCAAGAGCGAGACGTTCGCCGACGGCACGCAGGCGCGCGTCGACGAGAGCTACGTCCGGGAGTCCATCCTCAGGCCGGCAGCCCGGATCACCGCCGGCTTCGCCAATGTCATGCCCCCGGTCCCGCTCGACGAGCGGGAGATCCAGGGCCTCTGCGCGTACCTCCAGGCCCTCAAGGACGCACCATGACGATGGCCGCGAGAGCCGCGCCGCTCGAGCCGGAGTTCGAGAGCTACCTGCAGCACGGGCGCGGCATCCGCTCGTGGCTGCTGACGCTCGATCACAAGCGCATCGGGGTCATGTACCTCGTCGTGATCACCGCCTCGCTGCTCCTGGGCGGCGTCTTCGCGCTCGTCCTGCGCCTGAACCTGTGGCGCCCTGAGGGCGGGCTCGTCTCGAACGACGCCTACAACAAGCTCTTCACGCTCCACGGCGCGGTGATGATCTTCCTCTTCGTCATCCCGGGCATCCCCGCCGCGCTGGGCAACTTCGTCGTGCCACTGCAGCTCGGAGCGAAGGACCTCGCCTTCCCGAGGGTGAACCTGCTCAGCTTCTGGCTCTACGTCGTCGGCGCGGTGCTCTTCATCGCGGTGCTGGTGGCCGGCGGCATCGACACCGGCTGGACGCTCTACCCGCCCTACAGCCTGGAGGAATCGCGCGGCCTCGGGATCCTGCTCGCGCTCGCGGCGCTGTTCGTGGTGGGCTTCAGCTCGATCCTCACCGGGCTCAACTTCATCGCCAGCATCCACAAGATGCGGCCGCCGGAGGTGGGTTGGTTCGACCTGCCGCTCTTCCTGTGGGCGCTCTACGCCACCGGGATCATCCAGGTCATCGCCACGCCCGTGCTGGGCATCACCGCGGCCATGGGGTTCCTCGAGCGGCTCTTCCACCTCGGCATCTTCATGCCGGAGTATGGCGGCGACCCCGTCCTCTTCCAGCACTTCTTCTGGTTCTACTCGCACCCCGCCGTCTACATCATGATCCTGCCCGCGATGGGGATCGTCAGCGAGGTCGTCTCGGTCTTCAGCCGCAAGCCGATCTTCGGCTACCGCTTCATCGCCATGAGCTCGATCGCGATCGCGGTCATCGGGTTCTTCGTCTGGGGCCACCACATGTTCGTGAGCGGGCAGTCGAGCTGGACGAACGTCATCTTCAGCTTCCTCACCCTGCTCGTGGCGATCCCCTCCGCCATCAAGACGTTCAACTGGCTCGCCACGATGTACAAGGGCGCCATCGTCCTCGAGACCCCGATGATCTACGTCCTCGCGTTCTTCGCGATCTTCGGCGTGGGCGGGCTCACCGGGCTGTTCCTCGGCTCGCTCGCGACCGATGTCCCGCTGCACGACACGTACTTCGTGGTGGCGCACTTCCACTTCGTCATGGTGGGGGCGGTGCTCACCGCCTTCCTGGCCGGCCTGCACTACTGGTGGCCCAAGATGACGGGGCGCATGTACGACGAGACGCTGGGGAAGCTCTCCGCGGCGCTCGTGTTCGCCGGCTTCCACCTCACCTTCGTGCCGCAGTTCTTCGCCGGCGTGGCCGGGATGCCGCGCCGGTACGCGACCTACGCGCCGGCGTTCCAGCGGGACAACCGGCTGTCGACCGTGGGCGCGTTCGTGCTCGCGGTCGGCATGTGCATCGCGCTCCTGGGCCTCGTCGCGTCGCTCTTCCGCGGTCGCCGCGCGCCCCCCAATCCGTGGGGCGCCGCGTCGCTCGAGTGGACGACCCCGTCGCCGCCGGCGCATGACAACTTCGCGATCGCGCCGCGCGGGAACAAGCCCTATGACTTCTCCGGGCTGCGGTTCGTCTCCGAGGACTCCGGCTGGGTGCGCGCCGGCGGCGAGGGCGCGAGATGACGGCGCCCTCGCTCGATCGCGCGGACACCGCAGCCGCCGCGCTCCCGGAGCGCCCGCGCTTCCTCGCGATGCACTTCGAGAGCCTCGGAGCGCAGCTCGACGCGAGCAAGCTCGGGATCTGGCTCTTTCTCGGGAGCGAGGTGCTCTTCTTCAGCGGGCTCTTCACCGCCTACGGCGTCTACCGCGCGAACCACCGCGAGCTGTTCCAGTACGCCCACCACTTCCTCGACTGGAGGCTCGGCGCGCTCAACACGGTGGTGCTCATCGGCAGCAGCCTCTCGGCCGCGTGGTCCGTGCGCTGCGCCCAGCTCGGACAGCGCCGCGGGCTCGTCACCACGCTCCTCGTCACGCTCGCGCTCGCCGGCGTCTTCATGGCGGTGAAGTACGCCGAGTACGGTCACAAGCTCCACAACGGCGTCGGCTGGGGCGCATCCTGCCGGCCTTCGGGCGAGATCCTCGCCACGCTCCCCGACGCGGTCCGCGCGCTCCCGGTGCCGGCGCGCCTCGGCGCCTTCTTCAGCGTGTACTACCTCATGACCGGCCTGCACGGGATCCACGTGCTCGTCGGGATGGGGCTCTACGGCTGGCTCGTCGCCCGCGCGCGCAGGGGCGACTTCGGCCCCGGCTACTTCGCGCCGGTCGACGTGGTGGCGCTCTACTGGCACCTCGTCGACATGATCTGGATCTTCCTCTTTCCGCTCTTCTATCTCATCTGAAGGGACCGCCCGTGACGGGGAACACCACCCATCGCTCGCACGACGCGCGCGGACCGCACGTGCTCCCGGCCTCCGTGCTCCTGCGCACCGCGGCCGCCCTGATCGCGCTGACGGCGATCACGGTCGCGATCTCGCGCGTCGACCTCGGCACGTTCAACGTGGTCGTGGCGCTCGCGATCGCATGCCTGAAGGCGTCCGTCGTGGCGCTCTTCTTCATGCATCTCAAGTACGAGAGCCGGTTCCAGCTCGTGGTCCTGGCAGCGTCGGTGCTCTTCGCCGTCCTGCTCGTGAGCTTCGTCGTGTTCGACACGACCCAGTACCAGCCGGCCCTCCGAGCGCAGGAGGCGCAGGTGCGGGCGAAAGGGCGTTGATCCAGGCCTTCCGTGCCGCCCGCGTCACGCCCGGGGCATTCACCGGCTTCGGTTGCGCACGGAGCAAGTGGCCATACATGATAGACGGGCGTGCGGCGGTTCCTCGCGATCGTGGTTGCGGGCGCTGTCGCGGTGACGTCCGTCGCCGCGGCGGCGGAGCCGTGCCCGACGATGCGCGCGCATGCGCTCAAGCGGTGCTGTTGTCCGCCTGCTCCCGAGGAGACCGCTCGCCTCACCTGCTGCACGGCCAACAAGACGAACGACTCGACGGCAGCCGTACGGGACCGCCAGGAGCAGCCGCGGATCGCGGCCGGTGTCGCGGCGGCGCCTTGGGGATTCGTGAACCTCGTACCGGCGCTCTTTGTCGCTTCGCCGACGCACGCGCTCACCGCGAGCGCCGCCGGCCCGCCTCTCATCGCGCTCCGCATCTAGACCACGCGTCCGTTCGAGTCCGGCGCGCCGCCGCGCTTCGCGGTGGGTGTGCCTTTGACGTGAACGGGCGCGGGTCGGCGATCACCGCCCCGCGCCGGAAACCCGGAGCAGAGCGTGTCGATCCTCGTGCCTGCGCTCGTCGCAGCCGTCTCGGCTGCGGCGGCGGAGACGTCGCCAACCCTTTCGCTCGTCCACGCGACCCGCGTCGCCATGGAGCGCAACCCCGAGCTCGCGGAGGCCTTCTCCGCCGCGCGTGCGGCGGAGCGCGGCGTGCGCGGCGCCGGAGCGCTCCCGGAACCGATGCTGTCTTACCAGGCATGGCAGCAGCCGCTGTCGCGCCCATTCGATCCGACCTCCACGAACATGCACATGATTGGCATCCGGCAGTCGCTGCCGTTCCCGGGGCAGCTCGGGATCGCCGAGCGGGCGGCGCGGAGCGAGGCCGAGGCGCGACGCGACGACGTGCGCGCACGCCGCCTCGCCGTGCAGGCGCAGGTCGCGCACGCGTACGTCGCCTGGTGGCGCGCGCTCGAGGAGCTGCGCGTCCATCTCGAGCACATGAAGCTGGCGGAGCGGACCCTCGCGGCCGTCCAGACACGGTACGGGACGGGCGGAGCGCGCCAGGCGGACATGCTGCGCGCGGAGACGGATCTCCACCGCCTCCACGCCGACATCGCCGGTATCCGGGAGAGCCTGCGCTCGTCCGAGGCGCTCCTGGCGGCCGCCATGGGCGCTCCGGACGAGGCGCTACCGCCGCCGGCGGCGCCGGAGATCGTGCTCCCGGCGAGCGGCGGTGAGCGCCCCGAGGTCGCATCCGCGCGCGCGCAGGTGGAGCGAGCGCAGACGACGGCTCGCCTCGCGGACCGCGCGCGTCGCGCGCCCGACCTCATGGTCGGCTTCGACTACATGCTCATGCCCGGCTTTCCAGACGCCTACTCCGTCATGCTCCAGGTCGGCGTCCCGTGGTTCTCCTCGCGGCGCGCCTCCGAGGCGGAGCGCGCCGAGGCCGAGGCGCAGCGCGCGCGCGACGCGGTGGCCGCCGCCGTGAACGCCGCGCGTTACGAGCGGGCCGAGGCGCAGGCGCGCGCGCAGGCGGCGAAAGCGCAGCTCGCGATCCTGGAGGAGGACGTGGTCCCGCGCGCGGACCGCACGCTGCAGGCGATGCGTGCGAGCTACGCGTCGGGCGAAGCCGACCTCGTCGCGCTCCTCGACGCCGAGAGCGCGCTCATCGACGCGCGCCTCACGGCCGTGCGCCAACAGGCTGCGCTCGCGGACGGCGCCGCCGACCTTCGGCGGGCGCTCGCGATCGACCTTCTCGATGAGGTGAAGCCATGAACGATTTCAGCCGTGGTTCCATGCCCGAAGGCGAGGAGGGACCGCCTCGCGGGGTCCGGACGATGGCCATCGTGCGGTGGGTGATCCTGGCGGGCGTCGTCCTCGCGGCGCTGTACACGCTCGGTCTCGCATTCCTGCCGGCTCGCTCCAGCGCGACGCCCTCGAGCAGCGAGCACGCCGGCCACGAGCACGGGACGAAGTACTACTGCCCGATGCACCCCCAGATCGTCTCCGAACAGCCGGGGCAGTGCCCCATCTGCTCGATGACGCTCGTCCCGATGAAGGCGGCCTCATCGACGGCGACCGCCGCGAGCGCCGCGCCGGCGGTACCGGGCCTGGCGCCCGTCGACGCGCCTGCGGACCGGGTGCAGGCGATCGGCATTCGCGTCGAGGCGGCGCAGCGGCGCTCCCTCGCGCCGTCGCTGCGCGCCGTCGCCCGCATCGCCGCCGACGAGTCGCGCCTCGCACGCATTCACGTACGGTTCGGCGGATACGTGGAGAAGCTGTTCGTAGCCGAGCAGGGCGCGCCCGTGAAGAAGGGGCAGCCGGTCGCGGCCATCTACAGCGACGAGGTGTTCCGCATCGAGCAGGAGCTGCTGCAGGCGAAGGACTGGGGCGACGGACTCGCGGACCGGGCGCGGCAGCGGCTGCGCCTGCTCGGGATCTCGCCCGACGAGATCGCCGCCATGGTCCGGCGAGGCAAGCCGGACGGGGTCGTCACGATCCGCAGCCCGGTCGCAGGCTACGTCGTCGCGCTGAACGTGGTCCAGGGCGACCGCGTCGACCCGGACCGCGAGCTGTTCGAGGTGGCCGACCTGTCGCGCGTCTGGGCCATCGCCGACGTGTACGAGCGCGACCTCGCGCGCGTGAAAGCGGGACTCGCCGCGGCGCTCACGCTCGACGCGTACCCCGGCGAGCGGTTCGACGGCCGGATCGACTACGTCTACCCGCGGCTCGAGGCGGAGACGCGCACGCTTCCGGTCCGCGTCGCGTTCGCGAACGGGCGCGGGAAGCTCAAGCCCGGGCTCTTCGGAACAGTCGAGGTCCGGCTGCCGGCGAGGAGCGGCGTGACCGTCCCTTCCGAGGCGGTCATCGACACCGGCGACCGCCGGTACGTGTTCGTCGAGGCGTCGCCCGGCCACTTCGATCCGCGCGTCGTGACCACGGGTGAGCGCAGCGGCGATCGCATCGAGATCCTGGAGGGGCTCGGCGAGGGCGAGCGCGTCGCGTCGAGCGGCAACTTCTTCATCGACTCGGAGAGCCGGCTCAAGGCGTCCATCGCGCAGGCGCCAGCGCCCCCGGCGACGCCCGGCGCGAGCAAGGCGGCGCCGCCGGGATCTGGGCCCGACTGCGACGCCGAGTTCGACGCCAGTGGGATGCCGGACAAGTTCCAGCAGTGCAAGGCGTGCGAG
>DASWDS010000194.1:0-4626 GCA_036395165.1 Anaeromyxobacteraceae bacterium
GCCGTGAAGTTCTTCGACGACCACCGCGCCCTCGGCGACGCGCTCCGGGCGCAGGCGGCGGCCCCGGGCGCGCTCGCGCCGGGCGCGCCGGCCTAAAACGAGGGTTCGCGATTCGCGTTCGCGAATCGCGCCCTCGTTTAGGCATTTCGAAAGGGGGCTGCGCCCCCTCCCCGCCGAGCAAAGCTCGTCGGGGCCCCTCCCTGCTCGCCGGGTCCCGTGCGCTGCCGGAGGCGGCATGCGCCGCCTCTCCGGCAGCGCCCCGGCGCGCTCGCTTCGCTCGCGTGTTCGCGAATCATGCTCGCCCGTTTTAGGAAGGGGCGGCCGGGACCCGATCGCCGCCGGCGGCGACCGCGCGCAAGACCTCCTCGCCGGGCGCGAGCGCCGTCCCGTCCCACAGCACCGCGTGCGCCACGCGGGCGCCGGCCGCGACGCGCGCCCCCTCGCCGACGACGGCGAACGGGCCGACGGTGGCACCCGCCTCCACGCGCGCGCCGGCGCCCACGATCGCGGGCGCGTGCAGCGCGGCGCCCGGGTCGACGTGCGCCCGAGGCGCCAGCCACACGCCGGCGTGGCCGAACAGGTCGAGGCCTGCGAACGGATCCGCGCCGTGGAAGCGCGCGAGCGGGACGCGGCCGGCGAGCACGTCCTCGTTCGCGGCCAGGTAGCGCTCCGGCGTGCCGAGGTCGTTCCAGTAGCCGGGCGCGACGTGTCCGCGCACGAGCCCGGCGCTCATGAGCGGCGGGTAGAGGTGGCGGTTCACGTCGAGCTCGAACGGCTCCGCCGGGACGCGGTCGAGGAGCTCCGGTGCGAGCAGGTGGACGCCCGTGAAGTGCCACGGCGTGAGCCCCTCGCCGCCGGGACCGAACCGGCCCGCGATCCGCCGCACCGCCCCCGACCCGTCGGTCTCCACGGCGGCGTAGCGGCCGCCCGGCGGCATCGGCATGAGGACCATCGTCGCGAGCGCGCCGGAGGCGCGATGGGCGGCGAGCGCCCGCCCGAGGTCGAGGTCGAAGAGGATGTCGCCGTTCACGACGACGATCGCCTCCGCGCCGCGCAGCGCCGCGCTGGCCTCGCGCAGCGCGCCGCCCGTGCCGGCGATGACGGGCTCGCGGGAGACGGAGAGCGCGACCCCGAGCGCGCGCGCGGCGGCCTCCGCGGCGGCGGCCATCGCGTCCGGCAGGTGATGCACGTTCACGGCGGCGCGCCGGGCGCCCCCGCCGGCGAGCAGGGCGAGCGAGAAGCGCACGAGCGGGATGCCGCAGACGGGCACCGCTGGCTTCGGGACGCGCTCGGTGAGCGGGCGCAGCCGCGTGCCGAGCCCCCCGCAGAGGACGATCCCCACGACTTCGTCCATGGTAGAGGGCGACTCTAACCGAATGTCGCCCGCCGCGCGCCTCAGGCTCTTCTACTTCCTCTACTACGGCGCGGTCGGCGCGAACCTCCCCTACTTCGCGGCGTACCTGCGCGGCCTCGGCTTCTCCGGCGAGCAGATCGGCACGGTGCAGATGATGGGGCCCATCGTGGCGGCGCCGGTCGCGATCGCCTGGGCCACGGTCGCGGACCGCCTCGGGGCGCCGTCGCGGACGCTCGCGTTCGCGGCGCTCTGGTCCGTCGCGGCGGCGGCGTTCCTGCCCGTGGCGCGCGCGCCGCTGGCGCTCGCGGCCGTCGTGCTCTTCCAGTCGCTCGGGGAGCGCGCCGTCGTGCCTCTCGTCGACTCGGTGACCCTCGAGTGGACGCGCGCGCACCCCGGCACGTCGTACGCGCGCGTGCGGCTCTTCGGGTCGCTCGGCTTCATCGCGCTCGCGGAGGGGCTCGGGCTCCTCCTCTCCGCGCGCGGCGATCGCCCGGGCGACGTGGCCGTCCCGGCGGCGGTGCTCGCGTGCGTCGCCGGCTATGCGCTCGCGGCGCGCCGCCTCCCGGCACCGCCGCTCCACGTCGCCCGCGCCAGCGCGAAGCAAGCGCTCGCGCTGGCGCGCGACCCGCGGCTCGCCCTCGTCCTCGCTGCCTGCGCCGTGCACTGGATGAGCTGCGCCCCCTTCCACCTCATGTTCGGCGTCTTCATCCGCGACCTCGGGCTTCCCTCGAAGGTCACCGGCATCGCCATGGCCGTGGGCGTCGGCGCCGAGGTGGTGGGGCTGCTCGCCTTCCCGCGCCTCGAGCGGCGCCTCGGCGTCCGCGCGCTCTTCGCGCTCGCCTTCGCCGGCACCGCGGTGCGCTGGCTCCTCCTCTCGCGCGCGCACGGCGTCGCGCCGATCGTCCTCCTCCAGCTCCTCCACGGCCTCACCTTCGGCGTCTTCTGGGGGGCGAGCATGCGCGCGCTCGCCGAGCGCGTGCCGCCCGCGCTGCGCTCCACGGGACAGGCGCTCTACAGCGCCGTCGTCTTCGGGGGCGGCAACGCCGTCGGATACCAGCTCTCCGGGATCGGCTACGACCGGTTCGGAGGCGTGGGCCCGCTCTTCGGCGTGGCTGGCGCGGTTGAGGCGGTCCTGCTCGTCGTGACGCTCGCCGTTCCCGGGCCTGCGCGAGCGGCACCACCTGGCCAGGCCGCAAGCAACGGCTGACTCCTCGGGCGGGATGGCCCACGCAAGGCTTGGCGGGCTGCGATCGGGCGCTCCCCGCCTCGAGACGCCGCCGCGGCCGCACCGCGCCGCGCGTGGGGCAACTACGAGGGGGTACTCGAGTTGTTGCCATCCCCCTCGCATGGACAACTTGGAAGCGACGCTCCGGTCCCGTGAGACTGCGGGTGAACCAAGGTCCATGGGCTCGTGGCATGGGTCGTGGATCGACAGGAGGAAGGGATGAGTACCGCCACGGATGTGGTCTCCGCAGCGCCGGGCGAGCGAATCATCACCCGGGCCGAGGAGCGCAGGGTCGTCCTCGCGTCCTCGGTCGGCACCGTCTTCGAGTGGTACGACTTCTACCTGTACGCGATCCTGGCGCCGTTCTTCGCCGGGCTCTTCTTCCCGCCGGGCAACCAGACGGCCGCCCTCCTGGGCGCCTTCGGCGCCTACGCCGCGGGCTTCCTGGTGCGTCCGTTCGGCGCCCTCATCTTCGGGCGCATCGGAGACCTCGTCGGGAGGAAGTACACCTTCCTCGTCACGATCATCGTGATGGGCCTCTCCACCGTCTTCGTCGGCTTCCTGCCGACGTACAAGACGATCGGCTTCGCGGCCCCGCTCATCCTCGTCGCGCTGCGCCTCGCGCAGGGCCTCGCGCTCGGCGGCGAGTACGGCGGCGCGGCGACCTACGTGGCGGAGCACGCGCCGGATCACCGGCGCGGCTACGCGACGAGCTGGATCCAGACCACCGCGACCGTGGGCATGTTCCTCGCCCTCATCGTCATCGGCACGACGCGCGGGGTGTCGACCGCCGCCACCTTCTCGACCTGGGGCTGGCGCGTCGCGTTCTGGTTCTCGATCCCGCTCCTCGCCATCTCGATCTACATCCGGCTCAAGCTCAACGAGTCGCCGATCTTCCAGGCGATGAAGGCGCAGGGCAAGCGGTCGAAGTCGCCGCTCAAGGACAGCTTCCTCAGGTACCCGAACAACAAGTACGTGGCCCTGGCGCTGCTCGGCGCGACCGCCGGCCAGGGCGTCGTCTGGTACACGGGCCAGTTCTATGCGCTCTTCTTCCTCCTGATCTACCTCAAGCTCGACTACCTCCAGACGTACACGCTGATCGGGATCGCGCTCGCGCTCGGCACGCCCTTCTTCCTGGTGTTCGGGGCGCTCTCCGACCGCATCGGCCGGAAGAAGATCATCCTGGCTGGCTGCCTCATCGCCGCGGTGACCTACTTCCCGCTGTTCAGGGGCCTCACGCACTACGTGAACCCGGCCCTGGAGCGCTACCAGGAGAGCACGCCCGTGTCGGTCGCCGCGAGCGACTGCAACTTCCACATCTTCCTCGGGCCGTGGTCGCGCCAGTCGGCGTGCGACAGGGCGAAGGACTTCCTCGGCAAGGCCGGTATCTCGTTCACGTCGCTCCCGGCCGTCGAGGGCGCGGACGTGGTGACGCGCATCGGCAACCAGGAGATCAGGGGCTGGGACGAGGCGAAGTACAAGGCGGCGCTGGCGTCGACCGGCTATCCGGCGAAGGCGAATCCCGCCCAGGTGAACTGGGTCATGACGGAGCTGCTGCTGTTCATCATGGTCATCTACGTGACCATGGTGTACGGGCCGATCGCCGCGTTCCTCGTCGAGCTCTTCCCCGCGAGGATCCGCTACACGTCGATGTCGCTGCCCTACCACATCGGCAACGGGTGGTTCGGGGGCATGCTGCCGCTGCTCGCCACCGCCATCGTGGCGAAGGAAGGGAACATCTACTCCGGCCTCTGGTACCCCATCATCGTGTCGGTCGTGACGTTCGTGGTCGGCACGTTCTGGCTCCACGAGACGAAGAACGTGAAGATCCACGCCGAGCACACCCTGCCGGCGGCCGCCGCGGGCGCTCACGCGTAGACGCCGCGTCCACGAGGGGTTCGCGATTCGCGTTCGCGAGTCGCGCCCTCGCTTGGACCCGAGCCGGCGCCGCCATCGCCCCTCCCGAATTCACCGTGCGTCGCGCGGCGCGCCGAGCGCGGCCCCCGACGCTCGCGCTCGACGGCGCTTGCTTCACGATGAGTAGAAG
>DASWDS010000195.1:0-3544 GCA_036395165.1 Anaeromyxobacteraceae bacterium
ACGCTTCGTACGGTCCTCGCGCCGCTCTTCGACCTGTACCACGTCGGCACGAATCCCCTCTCCGACGACAGCGCCGCCCTCCGCGCCATGCTCCGCGACGTGCGGTTCAGCGTGACGTCGGGAACCGTCGTCGTGACCAACAGGAAGACGGGTGGGGTGATCTTCTCGGGCCCGCTGAGCGACCTCGCCTCGGGCACGTTCCACCCCGAGAACATGCCGGGCGGCTCGTCCACGGTTCCGCCGCCGACGCCGAGCCCCTCCACCTGCACGTACACGTACTCTGCCTGGGCCGCCTGCCAGTCGACCGGGACGCAGACCCGCACCGCGCTGTCCTCCGCACCCGCTGGCTGCATGGGGACCCCGGCGCTGTCGCAGTCCTGCGTCTACACGCCGCCCACGATCGACGGCGCGGCGCTGTACGCCAGCAAGTGCGCTGGGTGCCATGGTCCTCTCGCGACAAGCAGCAAGCTCGGCCGGACCGCGGCCCAGATCACCGCCGCGAACATGACCCAGGGCCTCAGCCCCGCTGAAGTGCAAGCGGTCGCGAACGCCCTCGCGACGACGACACCGGTGGCGTGCACCTCGTTCACCTACTCGACCTGGGACGCCTGTCAGCCGAGCAACACGCAGGCGCGCACCGTGCTCGCCTCGTCACCCACCGGCTGCACGGGCGGCTCCCCCGTCCTCTCGCAGGCTTGCACCTACGTTCCGCCGGTGGCGACCTGCACCTCGTTCACCTACTCGGCCTGGGGCACCTGCCAGTCGAGCAACACGCAGACGCGCACCGTCGCGTCGTCGTCCCCGGCTGGCTGCACGGGCGGCGCCCCCGTCCTCTCGCAGGCGTGCACCTATGTTCCGCCTCCGCCCGCCATCGACGGCGCGGCGCTGTACGCGAGCAGCTGCGCTGGCTGCCACGGCGCTCTCGCCACGAGCAACCTGAAGGGCAAGGGCATCTCGCTCTCGCTCATCAAGAGCTTCGGCATGACGCAGGGGCTCAGCGACGCCCAGCTGCAGGCCATCGTGACCGCGGTCGGTCCGTAACGAAGCGGCGGCACGGCACCATCCCAGGGCACCCCCTCCTCCGGGACGGGGTGCCCTCCGCTTTTGCGAGGGCCGTCCGGCGCGACCACCGTGATAGCGTCCCGCCGCATGGTGCGCTCCCGCCCCGACGCTCCGGTGCCCGGCCCCTTCCGCGGCTTTCCCGACTCGTCCGGCCGCTTCTTCCTCGAGCTCGCGCTCCACAACGACCGCGACTGGTTCCAGGCGCACCGCGCCGAGTACGTGGACGGGTGGGCCGAGCCCATGGGCGCGCTCCTCGCCGAGGTCCGCGACCGGATCGCCGGCGCGTATGGCCGGCTCTCGCTCGCGCTCCCCAAGGTGTTCCGGATCCACCGCGACGTGCGGTTCAGCAAGGACAAGTCGCCCTACAAGACGCACGTGGCGGGGCTCGTCGCGCTCGAGCCCGCGACCGGTCGCGAGCCCGCCGAGCCGCCCGCGGCCATCTACTTCCACGTCGGCGTGGACGAGCGCTTCGCCGGGACGGGGCTGTGGACGATGGCGCCCGAGACGCTGCGCCGGTTCCGCGCCGCGATCGCCGACCCGCGCCGCGGCACCGAGCTCGCCCGCCACCTGGCGCCGCTGCTCGAGCGCGGCTTCACCCTCTCCGCCCCCGAGACGCTGCGCCGCGTGCCCGCCGGCGTCGACCCGGACCACCCGCGCGGCCACCTCCTCAGGATGAAGGGGCTCGTGGTGGCGCCGCCGGAGGTCCCGCGGCGCCTCCTCACGAAGCCGGCGCTCGTCGAGTGGCTCGCGGATCAGGCGCGCGCCGCCGCGCCGGTCGCGATCTGGCTCGCGCGCCACGCGGCGTGACCGGCTCTCAACGGAGCGCCTTCAGCGCCGCCGTCATGTCGGACACCGCGAGGAAGACCGTCGTCTTCCGCGCGGTCGCCGGCCCGACGAACACGTACTTGATGTTGACGCCGGCGTCGCCGAGGGCCTTCGCCGCCTCGCCGAGCGTCCCGGGCTTGTCGGCGAGCTGCACCTCGAGGATCTCCTCCTGCTCGGGGTGGAGCCCGCGCGCTGCCAGCACCTTCGTCGCCGCGGCCAGCTTGTCGACGACGAGGCACATGACGCCCTGCCCCTCCTCCGCGTATCCGTGCACGGCGCGCACGTTGATGCCTTTCGCTCCGAGCATCGTGGCGATCTCTCCCAGGATGCCCGGGCGGTCCTGCACCTTCACCTTCAAAGCCTTCGCTCTCGGCATGTCACGCCTCCAGTCTGCGCCACCGCTGCCTTAAGGACGCGGGGCCGATGCCGCCCGGCCCGCCCTTCCAGGGGCTCGCTGCCCGGCCGTGACCGAACGTGCATGCCGGCAGTGGAGCGGGCCCCCGCGTGATCCGGGCGGCGGGCGCCGGGCGGACCCATCGATGACGGCGACCTGGCCCGAGGATGGACTGGCCGGACCGCCGCGCGCGGCGCAGCCTTCCACCGTGGACGGGATGACCCCCGAGAAGCGCATCGAGATCGCGCGCGCCTACTACCGGCAGGCGCTCCGGGATGCCCGCACGGAGCCGACCCCCGCGGCTTGGGAGCGCCTCCAGCGGGCCGTCCGCAGCCTGCGCTACGCCCTCGACGCCGCCGAGAACGCGGCGCGCACCGAGGCCGGCCGGGAAGGAGCCCGCGGCCCGAGGCTGAGCTCCTGAACAAGGGTTCGCGATTCGCGTTCGCGAATCATGCTCGCCCGTTTACGGGTAGGGACGCGCCGGATCGAGACCGGCGTCCAGGTCGTCGAGGAGCGACGCGGCGGTCGCCGCCTGTCGATCGAGGACGGCCGCGAGCTCGGGATCGACTCCGGTCCTCGCCGCGATGAGCACCAGCTCCGCGCCCGGGAGGTCGAGGTGCGCCGGGCGCAGCGGGACGAAGCGCCGTTCGCCCTCGCTCGTCTCCGCGACGCTGCTCGCGAACGTCGCGACGATGTAGCTCGCCCGCGGCGCGATGCGGAGCTCGTCCTGCACCTCGCCGCCTCCGGCGACGAGCGCGTACGCGAGGTGCACGTGATCGCGGTGGCGCGCCAGCGCGTAAGCGCCGTGACCCGCGGCGCGTGCCCCCGGCTGGTGCCGCAGCCCGCGGGTCTTCGTCCAGTAACGGTCGGGCGCGAGGTCGGCGACGAGGTCGGGGGCGTTGTGGCCGACGCGGTCGACGTAGGCCCAGAACCGCTCGCGCCGCCCGGAGTCCGGCAGCCGCTTCCTCCCGACCCGGACGCGCCGGACGCGCTCGCCGTCTCGGGGCGCGAGGAGCACGAAGAAGGCCTGCACGTCGTCCAGCTCGCGCGCGACGAACGTCTCGACGCGCGGCCGATACACGAACGCGATGGCGCCGTGCTCGAGGACGTCGGCCATGCCGTGCTCGCCGTGACGGTGTCCACGCGCTGGCCCCGCGGCACGCAGCTCCGCTGCCAGGTGGAGCGGCGTGGGCTCGGACCCTTCACGAGGCGGCGAGCGCAATGCCGCTGCGCTGCCAGTCGCGCGCACAGGCGAGGAAGGCG
>DASWDS010000196.1:0-1859 GCA_036395165.1 Anaeromyxobacteraceae bacterium
GCCGATCGAGACGGCCAGCCGGCGCGCGCTGCTCGCCTCCGACGCGCCGTGCGCGCCGTGGTGGTGCGCGTGCGCGTGGCCGGCGTGGTCGTGTCCCGCGTGGCCGTGGTGCGCGTGTCCGGCGTGATCCGTGACGTGGGACATCGTGGACGGCGTCCTCCATTGCCGCGATCGCCCCCCTGTCCTAACATCCCGCGCGCGCCGGATCACGCGCCGGGAAGGAATCATGCACGTCGAGGAGCGCTTCGCGACCGCCGGGGACGGGACCCGGCTCTGGTGGCGCGCCGCCGGCCGGGGCTCGCCCACGGTCGTCCTCACCGACGGGATCGGCTGCGCCGGGTACATCTGGCGGCGCCTCTTCCCGGTGCTCGTGACGCAGCGGCGCGTCGTGCACTGGAACTACCGCGGGCACGGCAAGAGCGAGCGCCCGCGCGACCCGGACCGCGTGTCGATCCTCGACTGCGTGGACGACCTGTTCGCGGTGCTCGACGCGGCCGGTGAGCGCTCGGCGGTGCTGGCCGGCCACTCGATGGGCGTGCAGGTCTGCCTCGAGGCCCACCGGCGCCATCCGGAGCGGGTGCGGGCGCTCGTGCTCGTGTGCGGCGCCCCCGGGCGGCCGCTCGACACCTTCCACGGCGGCCCGCTGCTCTCCTCGATGTTCCCGTACCTCAAGGCGCTCGTCCTCGCGGTTCCCGAGGCGGCGCGGTGGATCTTCCGCAGCGTCGTGCCGACCGAGCTCGCGTTCCAGATCGGGCGTTACCTGGAGGTGAACCGGCAGCTCCTCCGGCGCGAGGACCTCGAGGCGTACCTGTCCGAGCTCGCCGGCGTCGACCCCGAGCTGTTCGTCCGCATGCTCGCCACGGCGGCGGTCCACGACGCGTCCGACCACCTCCCGGACATCGACGTGCCCACGCTCGTCGTCGCCGGCGAGAAGGACACCTTCACGCCCATGTCGCTCTCGACGCGCATGCACGAGTCCATCCCCGGCAGCGAGCTGCTGGTGCTGCCGGCGGGGACGCACACGGGCCCGCTCGAGCACCCCGAGCTGACGGCGCTGCGGCTGGAGAAGTTCCTCGCCGAGCGGGTGGAGCGGGTGAGCGGCGCGCGCGCGGCCCCCCGCCGCCGCTCGCGCGCGCCGTGAAGGGCGCCGTCCGTCGCGCGTGCGCCGGCGTTCCCCTCCACCTCGCCCTGGCGGGCCTCCTCGCCGCGCTCGCGGCCGGCCCCGCGGCGGCGCAGCCGTACGATCCCCGGCTCGGGTGGAAGACGCTCCGGACGCCCCACTTCCGCGTCCACTTCCACGACGGGCTCGAGCGGCTCGCGCGGCGCGTCGCGGACGCGGCCGAGCGCGCCCACGCGGCGCTCGTCCCGGCGTTCGCGAACGACCCGCCGGGCGGGACCGAGATCGTCCTCTCCGACGACGCCGACGACGCGAACGGCTCGGCGACGCCGATCCCCTACGACACGATCCGCCTCTTCGCCGTGCCGCCGGCGTCGTTCTCCGAGCTGAACGACGAACGCGACTGGGTGGAGGGGCTCGTCTCGCACGAGTACGTCCACATCCTGCACCTCGACACGGTGCGCGGCTGGCCCGCCGCCGTGAACACGGTCTTCGGCAAGCTCCTCACGCCGTCCGGCTACTCGCCGCCGCTCATCGTGGAGGGGTTGGCGGTGCTGCACGAGGGCGAGGGCGAGCGGGAGATCGACGGCGGGCGCAACGCGAACGCCCTCTTCGACATGTACGAGCGCGCCCTCACGCTGGGCGCGTTCCCGCGGCTCGACGAGGTGACCGGCCAGCCCCTGCAGTGGCCGCGCGGCGACCTCCCGTACCTCCTCGGCGGCCGCTTCTTCCAGTTCATCCG
>DASWDS010000197.1:0-5646 GCA_036395165.1 Anaeromyxobacteraceae bacterium
TCGGCCCCGATCACCAGCTGCGCCCGGACGTGGTTGGGACTTCCGTCGGCGCCGACGAGCACGGCCCCCGCCACCCGCCCGCGAGCGTCGCGCACGAGGTCGACGGCGGTGACTCCGTGGACCACCTGCGCCCCCGCGTCCACCGCCGCGCGAACCAGCAGCGGGTCAAGCACCGTTCGGCGCGGCGCGTACAGATGGTCGACCCCGCCGCGCGCCTTGATCGGGACCGAGATTTCCTCGTCGCCGTAGTGGAAGGTCGCCGACCGGATGGGCGGCGTACCCGCAGCCTCGATCGCGCGGAGGAGCCCCCACCGAAGGAGCTGCACCACCGCGCCGCGCATGAGGGCGTGCGTCGAGAGCGTGTCGCTCCCGAGCGGAGCGCGATCGACCGTCAGCACCCGCAAGCCACTGCGGGCCAGCAGCATGGCGGTCGCGGCACCGGCAGGGCGCGCGCCGATGACAAGGGCGTCGTAGCGAGGAGCGAGAGCACTCATCGACTTCATGATCCCTCCAGGATCCGTACGTGAGGTTGGATGTGGCGCCTACCAGCCCCCGACGAAGATCGCCACGCGAGTCCGCTCGCCGTCGGGAGCGGCCGCCCGTCCAGGGGGCGCGGACGGACGGCCGTGCGTCGTTTCGCTATGTGTCGACGGTCACCGAGATCCCGACACCTCGGGTGAGCACGTCGTACACGGCGGATCGCGCGCGCGACTGCTCGACGATCGCGCGAAGCTTCTCGTCCGGCGCGTCGCCCCTGATGCGGAAGCGAACGCGGATCTCCTGATAACCGTTGCGCACGTCGTCGGAGATCCCGAGGATGCCGCGCAGGTCGATGTCCCCCTCCAACGTCGACTCCACTTCGTGAAGCGTCACACCGCGCGCGGCCGCGATGTTGGCGATCCCCGCCGTGAGACACGACGCGAGCGCGTGGAGCAGGAACTCGACGGGCGTCGGGGCCTGATCGCGGCCGACCAGGACCGACGGGTGGTCGGCGTCGTAGGCGAACTCCTGCTGATGGGCGTTCGTCGCGCCGGCGCCGTCGAACGCCTCGATTCGCGTGCGGCTGTGGGTGCCCTGTTGCCAGCGGTTCGTTGCGCGGAACACGAACCGGGCGAGCGCGGGCTGCGCCTTCACCACGTTGATGGTGGCGAGTAGCACCGGGGTGTCCACGCCGTTCATCGGCTTCGGCGTGCGCGCCGGCTTCGGGGTGGTCGTGGTCGCGGTCATCGTCTCCATGGCTTCCTCGTCTCGCCGTCGGACCGGTGATCGGTCTCGTCGCTCGGCAGTCGAATGGGATACGGACCGCTTCCTACTCGGTTACGAGGCCGTTACTCGCCGCGGGCGTCTGCGCTCGCGCATGTCCGCTACGCAAGGGCAGCACGCCCCCCAGCTCATCGTCGCGGGCTCCGTTCGTGGATGGCGCGCGCGAACAGCTCCTTCCCGGTGCCGGTCTCGCCGAGGATGAGCACGGTGGCCGACGTCCTCGCCACCTGCGCGACCGCCGTCAGCGCCGTCCGCAGCGCCGGGCTCCGCCCCATGATGTCGCCGAACCCGTGCTCCTCCGCGATCTGCTCGCGGAGGTACTCGGTCGTGGCGGTCAGGCTGCGAATCGTCTGCTCGGCCGCGAGCCGCAGGGTCGGTGCGCGGGCCACGCGCGGCACGCCGCCTGCTTATGTCAAAGGGAGCCCACGACACGAGAGACCGATCTCCGGTCTCGGGGCGACGAGGAGCACGACATGGAGACGTCGGCCGCGACCATCACCTTCAAAGGCAGCGACGGCGCGACGTGGGCGCCCACTCCGGAGATCCTCGACGCCCTACGTAGCCAGCTGCGCGGTGCGCTGTGCTACCCAGGCGAGCCGGGGTACGAGCAGGCGCGCACGATCTGGAACGCGATGATCGACAAGCGCCCCGCCGCGGTCATCCGCGCGGCCGGGACCGCCGACGTCATGCGCGCGGTCAACGTCGCGCGCGAGCACCAGCTCGTGCTCTCCGTTCGAGGCGGCGGCCACAACATCGCGGGAAACGCCGTCTGCGATGGCGGCCTCATGCTCGACCTCTCCCCGATGAAGTCGGTGCGCATCGATCCGTCCAGCCGGACCGCTCGCGTCGAGCCCGGCGTGACCCTGGCCGAGCTCGACAAGGAGGCGCAGGCGTTTGGGCTCGCCACCCCGCTCGGCATCAACTCCACGACGGGCGTGGCCGGGCTCACCCTCGGCGGCGGGTTCGGGTGGGTCAGCCGAAAGTTCGGCCTCACCGTGGACAACCTCATCTCCGCCGACGTCGTCCTCGCGAACGGCGCGCTCGTACACGCGAGCGCGAAGGAGAACGAGGACCTGTTCTGGGCGATCAGCGGCGGCGGCGGCAACTTCGGCGTCGTCACCTCATTCGAGTTCCGACTGCACCCTGTCGGACCGGAGGTGCTCGCCGGCCTCGTCGTCCACCCATTCTCGAACGCGAAGGAGCTCCTGCAGGGTTATCGCCGCGTCGTGGCGAACGCGCCGGACGACCTCACCTGCTGGGTCGTGATGCGCAAGGCGCCGCCGCTCCCCTTCCTTCCGAAGGAGGTCCACGGCAAAGAGGTCCTGGTGCTTGCGATGTGCTACGTGGGCGATCCGGAAAAGGGCGAGAGCGCGGTCGCGCCCCTCCGGGCGCTGGGCCAGCCGATCGCGGATGTGGTCGGGCCGACGCCATTCGTCGGCTGGCAGCAGGCCTTCGACCCGCTGCTCACGCCGGGCCAGCGCAACTATTGGAAGTCCCATGACTTCGTCGCGCTCAGCGATGCAGCGATCGATCTGATGATTGCGTCCGTCGGCCGGCTGCCGTCGCCCGAGTGCGAGATCTTCATCGCGAGCCTCGGCGGCGCCGTCAACCGGGTGCCGGCGACCTCGACCGCGTATCCCCACCGCGACGTGAACTTCGTGATGAACGTCCACACGCGCTGGGGCGAAGCCTCCCAGGACCAGGCCTGTATCGGCTGGGCGCGAGACTTCTTCGACCGGATGGCGCCACACGCCACCGGCGGCGTGTACGTCAACTTTATGCCCGAGGACGAGGCCCAGCGCGTGAGCCAGGGCGCATACGGGCCCAACTACGAGCGGCTCTCGAAGCTGAAGGCCAAGTATGACCCGGGCAACCTGTTCCGGCGGAACCAGAACATCCCGCCGGCGCGGTAGCCGAGCGATCGGCCAGCATCGGCGCTCGAGTCGCGAGGAGCAGGCTTCCCGTTGCGACCACGCGCACGTCGACCCTCCGCGTCCGCGTTCCACCCACCGCCTCGAACGCTGCGATCGCGTCGTTCGCCTGGGACCTGGATCGCGTGAAGGAGCTCCACCAGGCGCTCACGCGCCAGATGGCAATCGAGGTGGAGATGCTCCGGGCGCTCGACCGCGCGCCGCTCGCGGACCCCGACCACCGACCCGCCGCGAGCCCGCAGGCGCGCGGCCGGGCACCGCAGGCCGTGCTGGAGGTGTTGCCATGATCTCGCCCCGCGATCTCGCCGATCCCGCCGCTGCGGCGGCGCTCCGGATCGCGGAGGAGTGCATCGGGATGCGCGTCCGGCGCCTCAGCCGGACGGTGACGCGCATCTTCGACGAGGCGCTCCGGCCACACGGCATCAGCACCGCGCAGCTCAACATGCTCGTCGCCATCACGCGCGCAGGGCCGCTGCGTCCGTTCGAGCTGGGGCGCGCGCTCGACCTCGAGAAATCGACGGTCACCCGGAACCTCGACCGGATGGTGTCGCATCGCTGGATCCGCGCCACGCGTGAGCCGGACGGCAACGGGTACCGCCTCGAGGTGGAGCCCGCCGGGCGGGCGCTCCTCGCGCGCGCCTTTCCTTCGTGGTCGGCGGCGCAGAAGCGGGCGAGGCGCCACGTGGGCGAGGCGCTCGCGAGCGCCGTGCGGGAGCTCGAGAGCGGAGGGCCGTGAAAGGAGACGGCCGCCCTCTTCGGCAGCAGAGTTGTATGTACAACGCAGGAACAGCCCAGGAGGATCTCATGGCACCGCACGTTCCCTCGTTCGTCTGGCCCATCGTCTTCGGCGCGGATCTCATCCTCATCGCCTCTCTCGTCCTCGCCGTTCGACGGCACGGCGGGGCCCACGCACGCGGGCTCGCGATCGGCGCCGGCGCGGTGCTGACGGGATGGTTCGCGCTCATGACCGCCCTCTCGGCTGACGGGGTGTTCGTCGCGACGACGGGCCGCCCACCCACGATCGGCCTGGGCGTGTTCCCTCCGATCCTCATCGGCGGTCTCGCCCTTGCCCTCTCGCGGAGGGTGCGGGCGGCGGCGCTCGCGATCCCGCAGCCCTGGCTCGTCGCGATCCAGTCGCTGCGCGTGCTCGGCGTCGTCTTCCTCGTCCTGCTCGGGCGCGGCGTGCTTCCGGGCCAGTTCGCGCTTCCTGCCGGCTGGGGTGACTTCGCGGTCGGCGCTGCCGCACCCGCCGTCGCGTTTGCCCTCGCGACGGGAAGGCCGTGGGCCCCTCGCATCGCGCTCGCCTGGAACCTGCTCGGGATCCTGGATCTGGCCGTGGCGGTCGGCATCGGAGCGCTCTCGACGGAGAGCTCGATCCGCCTCTTCTCCAGCGCGCCCTCGACCGGCGCGATGGCGGAGCTCCCGCTCTCGATGATCCCCGTGTTCGGAGTCCCGATCTTCGTCCTCCTTCACATCGCTTCCCTGGTCGGGCTCCGCTCGAGCTCGGCGCGGAGAGGGGCGGCGCCCTCGCCCTACGGCGCGCGGGCGCAGCTCGGATCGCGATGAGAAGAGGGACGCCGCCCCGCATACCCCCGTTGACGCACTGGGCTCTCGAGCTGGAGCCAGCGTGAGACGCCCACGCCCAGGTGGACGAGCAGCGAGGCCGCCTTGCCGGATGCCGCGCGCGGGGGCGCGACCTGTGCAGCGGCCGGACAGCTGCGCTCAGCAGATTGCTCAGATCTCGAACGGCTGCCGCGTCTGACATCCTCGCCGAATCTCTCCGTCTCCGCAGGCCATTCGGGCATGGCCCGCCCGGTGCAATGTGAGCGGGCGCCGGCGCTGCCGGCATCACCTCAGCGGCCATCCGGTCCGCACCAGAAGGAGATTCACCATGAGCAAGCTCCTGTCGCTGTTCACCCTCGTCCCCGGTCTCCTGGCCGGGCTCGCCCCCACCGCGGCCGCAGCGGCCGAGGATCCGCCCTCCGTGGAGAGCCGCTACGCTCCGCGCTCCTCGGGCGAGCTGGCGACGCCCTTCGGCGAGTACTTCCTCGCCGGCGGCGGCGTCACCAACTACCTCGACGACACCGTGCGGAATCGCGTCGACGTCGGCGGCGCCTGGGATCTCCGGCTCGGCCTCGGCAACCGCTCCTTCCTCGGCGGCGAGGTCGCCTACGCCGGCTCCGCTCGCAATGCCGGCGACCTCGGCGCGAGGCTCGTGACGAACGGCGCCGAGGGCGTGCTCCGCCTCCAGTATCCGTACGAGACGGGCCGGTGGCTCGTCGAGCCGTTCGCCTTCGGCGGCGTCGGCTGGACGCACTTCAACATCACCAGCGCCAACCTCGGACAGCTCGGCACGGACGACGTCCTGGAGACCCCCTTCGGCGGTGGGCTGATGCTCGCGTACAACCACCTGCTCCTCGACGCCCGCTTCACCTACCGTCAGACGTTCAAC
>DASWDS010000198.1:0-1839 GCA_036395165.1 Anaeromyxobacteraceae bacterium
TGGACCTCCGCCTCGGTGAGGCCACCCTCGGGCCCGATCACCGCGGCGAGGGTCGCCGCGGCGCCCCCGGCGAGCGGGCCGCCGCCCCGGTGGAACACGAACGCGCGGGTGCCGGGGGGAAGATCTGCGAGCGCCTGCGGCAGCGACACGGGTGGGCGCACCTCGGGGACGTCCGCCCGCCCCGACTGGCGCGCCGCCTCCTCCGCGATGCGGCGCCAGCGCGCCGCCCGCGCCGCGCCCTTCGCCGGGTCGAGCCGCACGACCGAGCGCTCCGCGGCGAACGGGAGGATGCGCGCGACGCCGAGCTCGGTCGCCTTCTGGACGACGAGGTCGCAGCGCTCGCCGCGCGCGAGCGCGAAGGCGAGGTGCACGCGCGCGCGGGGCCCGGGCGCCTCGCGCCGCGCCGAGAGGACCGCGACGAGCGCGCCGCCCTCCTCGCTCAGCCGCGCCGGGTAGGCGCCTCCCTCGCCGTCGAACACCTCGAGCTCGGCGCCCGGGGCGAGGCGGAGGACGCCGCAGAGGTAGTGCACGTCGGCGGCCGCGAGCTGCGCCCGGTCGCCGGCGATGCGACCGCGCGGGACGAAGAGCCGCCTCACGCGGCGCCCCGCAGCACGACGAGGCGCCACTCGCCCTCGCTCCGGTCGAGGTCCGGCGCCGCCGCGAGCCGCTGCGCGAGGTACGCGCCACGCACCTCGTCCTCCTGCCCGGCGAGGATCCCGGAGAGGAGGAGCGTGCCCCCCGGCGCGACGCGCGCCGCGACGGCGGGCGCGAGGGCGACGAGGGTGTTCGCGAGGATGTTCGCCACCACCACGGCGAAGCGGCCCGGGACGCGCTCCGGCGGCTCGTGGCGGAGCTCCAGCGCGACGCCGTTGCGGCCGGCGTTCTCCTCCGCGACCCGCAGCGCCACCGCGTCGTTCTCCGTGCCCACGACGCGGCGGGCGCCCAGCTTCTTCGCCGCGATGGCGAGGAGGCCCGAGCCCGTGCCCACGTCGAGCACGTCCACGCCGGGCGCGGCGGCGAGGAGCCGATCGAGCGCTGCCAGGCAGAGGGCGGTGGTCGGGTGGGTTCCGGTCCCGAAGGCCATCCCCGGGTCGAGCACCACCTCGACGGTGCCCGGCGGTGGCGCCGCCTCCGGGGACCAGGAGAAGCGCACGAAGACCCGGCCGATCGTGAAGGGCGCCAGGTCCCGCTTCCAGGTCTCGGACCAGTCCTCGTCGGCCACCTCGGCGATGGTGCCGGCGAGCCCGAGCGCCGCCGCCGCGGCCTCGGCATCGGCTCGCGCCGCGAAGAAGGCGAGGACGTGCGCGCGCCCGTCCGCGGGGCGCGGGACGCCCGGCATCGGCGCGACGGACGCGTCGCGCACCTCCGCGCCGCCCGCGCCCTCCTCGACCAGGAGCGCGGCGACGTCGTCGGCCTCGGCCTGCGGCACGTCGGCGGTGAGCGCGTACGAGGGCATGGGCCTCGTTTAGCACGGACGCCCGCCGGGCGCGGCGCGGCGGAAAGCGCGCCGCGGCCTTGCGTTTCTCCCGGCTCGCGATCCGGGATAGCATGTCGCTCCGCCATGGGACGCGAGCTGCTCCTCATCGAGTCGGATCCCGACGTCGCCGAGTCGGTCCGCCGGGCCTTCGGCCCGGCCGGCTACCAGGTCACCACCCTCGCGAGCGGCGAGCCCGCCGTCGACCGCTGTCGCGCGAGCCGGCCCGACATCATCCTGCTCGCCGCCGAGCTGCCCGACATGAGCGGGTTCTCGGTGTGCAACCGCATCAAGCGCTCGCTCGCCTCGGTGCCGCTCATCATCTACACGAGCGAGGCCTCCGAGGCGGCCATCGACGCGCACCG